>NZ_JAEFCE010000031.1:0-56756 GCF_016406055.1 Vibrio sp. IB15 | reverse complement strand
ATTATCTCTCAGAAGAAGGATCGGTCAACCGATCCTTATCTGATCTACATTGCGCCGATAACCGGGCTTTCTGAACCTTTCCAATAAAAAACGCGCCGTTACATGAATGATCTAACGGCGCGTTTTTGTATCGTTCAAATTATTTTTGCCTGGAATTGATGTCAGTCGTGGTTGTGTTCTGGGTTACATTTCCACTCGCACGGCACTTCATAAATTAATTCTTCTAGAGTGCTCGGTTTAAGTACCCATTCTTCTTCAATAGCAAATTGATTAACCATTTGTTTATTGAACATCTGCCAGTGTTTCATTAGCGCTTCTTCAGCCGTTGCCTCTATATCACCTTCGTTCCAGGTACTTTCCATGAAGGGAGTTAGGCAGACTGCACCGTTCGCGAACATAATCATTTGCCATTTAATTTCATAAATATTGACGGCTTTTTCCGGATTCGCCTTGTTGTATTGGTCTGCAAGCATGTTTATCTCATACTCAAGATCGCCCACATTATCGATAAAGTAGTCAACGAGGTTGTCTTCTTGACGTACAGAATCTGAGAGAAGCTGCATTGGTCTTCGAGAATGAATCATGTTAGTAAACAGACGCATGGCAAACAAATAGATCGAAATATTCGGTGCAACACCTTTTGGTAGTTCCTGCATGATTTTACTGATGTAAGATTGAAAATACACATGTAAACAATCACTTATTGCATGCCAGATCTTTTCTTTACTACCGAAATGGTGGCGAATGAGGCTATGAGATACACCAGCTTTTTCGCTGATATTACGCAACGAAACACGTTCGTAACCAGAGTCACAGAACATCTCTGCAGCCACAGTCATTATTTGAAATCGAGTTTCTTCAGCGTCTTTTGCGCTTCTTCTACCTTGCTTCTTTTCAGTCATCTTCATTTCACACATTTATCCGATTACGACATTCTACACTGTTTTTACTGAAATAAAAAATACTGCACAGGTGGAAAGTAAAACTTGTGAATCTGCAATTTTCCAATATACTGCACACCTGTGTAGTAAATGATAATAATTAAATGGAGACGCAACATGCAATCCGAGGTGTCTATTCACGCCAAAACAAGTAAGCAGGTAGGTGCAGTGGTCGCCGCGCTGTTACTCGCAGGCTCTCTGGCCGGATGTAACAAGGTTCAGTCAGAAGAAAATGTACAGGTTATTAAGCCCGTAAAGTTATTTGAGATCCCCCAACAGACGGATGTTGATCTTGATAGCTTTATCGCAAAGGTCGACGCGACAGATCGTGCTGCGTTGTCATTCCAAGTGGGTGGCGATATCGAAGTTTTCGATGTTCGTATGGGACAAGAAGTTAAGAAAGGCCAAGTTTTAGCCGTGTTAGATGCAACGGATTACCGAATTGCGGTTGATGCTGCACAAGCGAAATTTGACCTTGCGAACAGTCAATACAAACAGGCTTCGGAGTTGTACTCGAAAAAGCTTGTGAGTACCGATTATTACGACCAAGCCCTTAACACTTTTACTGCCGCTGAAGTTGAGTTGGAGCAAGCAAAAACAAACCTTGGCTACACGAAATTAGTTGCTCCTTTCGATGGCGTAGTATCAATGGTATTTGGTAAGCAATATCAGCTAATTGCGGAGAAACAGCCAGTTCTAAACATTTTGAACAGCGGCGAAATGGATGTGACGTTCTCTATCCCAGTTTCAAAACTCGAAGACCGTTCGATTCAAGATCTAACAAGCTCAAACATGTGGGTTGTGATGGATAGCCACCGCGGCATTCGTATCCCAACTCGCTTTAAAGAAATATCAACTCAGCCCGACGAAGATACCAACAGCTACCAAGCGGTTGTGTCCATCGAAAAGCCACAAGATATCAACCTGCTTTCAGGAATGACGGCGCAAGTAGAAGTACAGAAAAACCGATCGGACTACGGTATCGGTATTGTTGATTCTGCTTGGCTCAGTAAAGAGGAAGGCCACGGTGAACTGTGGCGTTACAACCCAGATTCGCAATTGATTTCTAAGGTACAAGTCACTCTGAATAAACAAGGTAATGTGATTGATGGTTTGTCTTCAGGCGACTTAATCGTAGAAGCCGGTGTCGATGTTTTATCTGAAGGACAAAAAGTAAAAGCATGGCTACGTGAGGGGGGTATTTAATGAACCTTTCTAAATTATCAGTGGTTGTTGCATCAGCGTTGTTACTTCAAGCCTGTAATAATGAAATCCAACATCGTGAACAGCCACCTTTGTTGGTGTCAACTTTTGAAGTCGGTGCACCATTGACCGATCAGTATAGAAGCTTTAATGGTCAGGTTATGCCTGCAGAACTCACACCATTGTCATTCAAGCTTGCAGGTGAGATTCAACAAGTGACAGTAGAAGCCGGTGACGTTGTAGAAAAAGGGCAGCTGCTTGCAACGTTGGACAATGCAACCTACATCCAGGAGCTGACAGACGCTAAATCACAGTTTGAACTTGCCAGTAAGCAACTTACTCGCGGTAACGAAATGTTTAGCAGCAAGATGCTATCGCAATCTGAGCACGATCAGCTAACAGCTAACTACAAACTCGCTTCTGCGAACTTGGCATCGGCGGAGCGTAAACTCAGTTACACCAAGCTGCTCGCACCTTTTTCCGGTACCGTTTCTACCGTAGACAAACAACGTTTTGAAAACGCGACACCGGGTGAAACGTTATTAAGCTTGTACCAAAATGACAAAGTGTATGTACGTATACAGGTATCAGATTCGATCTTAGCGTCTATTAGCCCTGACATGCGTTCGAATAGCTATCGTCCGAAGGCGACATTTGGTGGGCACACTGGGGAATATCCGCTGACTTATTTGGAACATACCAGTGAACTGCACCCACAATCTCGCACTTACGAGTTTTGGATGCAGATGCAACAGCCGGAAAGTCAAATTCTGCCAGGAACAAGCGCGACAGTTAATGTCGATATGGCCAAGGCAGGTCTTAGCGATGTTCAAGGTAACCAGTTTCCAATGACAACACTCGAAGCGGGCGCAGAAGCGAACCAGTTTTACGTTTGGAAAATGGCCAAGCATTCAAGAGTGAGTTTGAAGTCGAAAAGGTTAGCGGCCACGGCGCACTCATTGCTCATGGTATCGAACAAGGTTACGTACTCGTAAATTCAAATCTAAGAAAACTCCGTGACGGAATCAAATTGTCAGGAAAAGCAGAATGAACATCGCAGAATATTCAATAAAGAACAAAGTAATTAGCTGGCTGTTTCTAGTCATTTTAGCCATTGGCGGTGTCACTTCTTTTGGTAATCTATCCCGTTTAGAAGACCCAGCTTTTACCATTAAAGATGCCATGATTATTTCAACTTACCCTGGCGCTACGTCAATGGAAGTTGAAGAGGAACTGACGTATCCACTTGAGAAAGAGATACGACAGTTGCCTTATATCGATAAGATCACATCGACCTCATCGAATGGTATGTCTCAAATTATGGTCAGCATGAAGATGGACTACGGTCCCGACGAGCTGCCCCAGATCTGGGATGAAATGCGCCGAAAGATAAACGATCTACAGCCAACTCTACCAAGTGGTGTTAATTCCGTTCAGATCATCGATGATTTTGGTGACGTATTCGGTGTGATGATCATGCTGACCGGTGATGGCTATGACTACGTTGAGCTAAAACAGTACGCCGATTACCTAACGCGTGAAATCGAACTGGTTGACGGTGTCGGTAAAGTAAGTATTGCCGGTGACCAACAGGAACAACTGTTTGTTGAGATGTCACTGGAACGCTTAGCCGCATTGAACCTAGATATGTCGACGGTTACGTCACTGTTAGCACAACAAAACAGTGTAGTATCGGCAGGTGAGGTGATGCTGAATGGTCAAAGCCTAACAATCAAGCCAAACGGCACATTGAGCACGGTTGAAGAGCTAGAAAACCTGATCATTCATGGTCGTGACACGGGCAATCTGATTCGATTGAAAGACGTTGCCGAAGTGACTCGCGGTATTCAAGAAAAACCAGGTAATGTATTAACGTATAACGGTAAGCCTGCGATTAATTTAGGTATAGCGTTTTCTTCAGGTGTAAACGTGGTTGAGATTGGTAAAGCACTCGATGCGGAACTTGATCGCCTAGAAAGCATTAAACCAGCGGGTGTAGAACTGAACTATTTCTACAACCAAGCGCAAGAAGTCGATAAATCAGTGGCTGACTTCTTAATCAGCCTAGTTGAAGCGGTAGCGATCGTTATCATTGTACTGTTGTTTGCGATGGGGTTGCGCAGTGGTTTGATCATCGGTTTAGTTCTTCTGTTGACGGTATTCGGTACTTTTATCTTGATGGACTACAACAACGTGGAATTGCACCGTATCTCACTGGGTGCACTGATAATCGCGTTGGGTATGCTGGTGGACAATGCGATTGTTGTCGTTGAAGGTATTCTGGTTGGCTTGAAGAAGGGTAAGACTAAACTTCAAGCAGCGAAGGACATCGTGTCACAAACACAATGGCCATTATTGGGCGCGACCATTATCGCTATTACAGCCTTCGCACCGATTGGTTTGTCGAAAGACGCGACAGGCGAGTTCATGGGCTCACTGTTTTGGGTGTTGTGTTTCTCATTATTCTTAAGTTGGGTTACGGCACTCACGTTGACTCCGTTCCTTGCAGAAATGATGCTGAAAGAAGAAGACAAGGTCGATGAGAACGAAGATCCATACAAAGGTATTCTGTTTGTTGTATTCGGCGCGTCTCTGAAATTCGCATTGCGCTTCCGATGGTTAACCGTAGTGAGCATGGTTGCTCTGCTGGCCGCATCAATTGTTGGTTCCGGTATGGTGAAGCAACAGTTCTTCCCACCATCAAACACACCAATGTTTTACGTCGACATGTGGATGCCAGAAGGTACCGATGTTCGTGAAACCATCAAGCAAACTGAAAAAGTTGAAAGCTACATTCGCCAACAAGACAATGTAGAGTTTGTTACGACAACGGTTGGGCAGGGCATGCAACGTTTCGCTCTGACATACCAACCAGAGAAAAGCTACGAAGCGTACGCTCAGTTACAAGTAAGAACGACTGACCGTGACACTATTGATGGTGTAGAGCTTCAATGGTCTGAACCACTGATTCAGCGTCGTGATAGAAAACGTACGCTAACGGTATTGGCTGACCATGATGTACTGGGTGATGAAACACCAGCAAGTTTGTTTGCTCGTGTGAAACCTAAGGTTGAAGCATTAGATTTGCCAGAAGGCTACAGCATAAGCTGGGGCGGTGAGTATGAAAGCTCTAAAGATGCACAAAAGTCTCTGTTTGGTTCACTGCCAATGGGCTACTTGTTGATGTTTATCATCACTATGCTTCTGTTCAATTCGGTACGTAAGCCGCTTGTGATTTGGTTTACGGTTCCACTGTCTATCATTGGCGTATCAATTGGTTTGTTAGGTACTAATATGCCATTTAGCTTCACGGCGTTCTTAGGCTTACTTAGCTTAAGCGGCATGATTCTGAAGAACGGTATCGTACTGCTTGACCAGATCAACAGTGAACTTGCGACAGGTAAAGATCCTTACTTAGCGGTTGTAGATAGTGCGATCATTCGTGTACGACCGGTGTCTATGGCAGCACTAACGACTATCTTGGGTATGATTCCCTTGGTATTCGATGCATTTTTCGGCTCGATGGCGATTACCATCATGGCAGGCTTAGGCTTTGCTACAGTACTAACGCTAATAGTAGTACCTGTGATGTTCGCTATCTTATATAGAATCAAACCGTCCACTGCGGGTTATTAGGGATTGATATAAAACAGATTCTTTTAAGCCAGCCCAGTCATTGTTGACTGGGCTTTTTTGTATCTAATTGCTTTGTGAACATGCTCAAGCCAGATCAAACCTGAGTCAAAGACGAGCATGAAGTCGTAATGGGGTTCAATTAGTATTGAGTAGAGCGAAAAAAGGAAGAGGGGAATTACATTGCAAGTTGTAAGTCGAGTTCAATCGATTGTGGCATCGCTAAGTGGTAGCCCTGGAACATATCAAATCCTAATTCCTGCATATGTTCTAGCTGTTGCTGAGTTTCAATACCTTCAATCACCGTTTTCGCGTTGATCGACTCAGCAAGAGAGATAGCAAGCTCCATATCGGACGTATCGCCCTCCTCAAACTTAAGCATGACGGAGCGGTCGACTTTAATGATGTGAGGGGCAATGTGTAACACGCGGCTTTCTGTAGATGCTTGAGTGCCGAAGTCATCGACAGCGATTTGGAAGCCGTTGTCTGCAAGGGAGGTTGCTGCCAATTTGAGCTTTTCTTCACTATCGACGCTTAGTTCAACGAGTTCCATGACGATTTGGTCACAGGATAGGTTTAATTCGTGTAGTCTTTTAGCCAATAAGCTTTCGCTTACTTTTTTTGCGGCAAAGAGTTCGCCTACATTTGGCAGAACATTCAAAAAGAGTTGAAGGTGACGGACAGTCGATTGAGCAAAGTTACGGATATGAATTGCGCGACTCAACCTTTCAACGTTTATTTTATCCGCATTAGAGGTTTCGTCTGAATGAAAGAAGTGATCAGGGCGAACACTTTCGCCATTACTATTAGAGATTCGCACCAAAGCCTCTACACCTATCTGACACATAGAACGGTCAAATATAGGTTGATAGACGCTTCTTAGAGTGAGGTCTTGATATTTAGCAATAAACTGCATATCGGCATCTACTGATATACAGCTAATAAATTCACTTCTGTCTGATAAAATCATATTCGCTAGTAAGGGGGTAATTCATTGACGGACATAAAAGTCACGGCTGTCACAATATTGACAGGTGTAAGTAAATTATCAATTAATGAAAACTTATTTGTCGGGTCAATGTATAAATATATATAATTAACGAAAAATCAGCATGATAATTGATATTAGTCATTAAAGTTACTTATCATTAACTGCAATTATTAGCTTTTATGAATTAATGAGCTGAGTAACATTGTCCATATCATGATGCACCAATTTAAGGCAATACGGGCTATACACAAGAGAAAAGTAGGGTTAAAGGACTAGATTATGGGTGAGTTTCAAAGTTGTAAAATCGAACAGCTTTGATCTTTGCATAGAAATGATATCTACTTCTCAAAATACATTCAAAACACCAAGTTGTTGTTATTTTACCTAAGTTAACTTTTGGATAAATAATGAGCGCATGAAAAATAGATTTTTGTAAAATATTGGGATGAAGGTCTAGAATTTGTATTTTAAGTACAAAGAGAAAAACTGACCGATATTTTTATTGCCACTGAAGTACCGCATAAAGCTGAAGGTACTTGCGGACTAATTGTTGATTACCAGAACGTTTTAAGGGATGGCCGAATTTTATAAAACAAGGGCTAATCCTAAAGTTATTGTTTAGGTCAGCAGCGAATTGAGAATCGCTCTCTCTAAGTGTAATACCTTGCTGGCTGTACTCGTTTATCTCATCAGGCAACTCACCCATCCACCAGTGCAGTAACTCTCCACTATTCTTGCTGCGGCTAATCCAATGGTCAGACACGATAATCAAGAGGTCATTGGGTTGAATTGCAAACCCATATTCCTGTTGCCAGTTATGAATATCTAACATCAATTTTTTACGACAGGTCTTTCCCGCGCTGACCATATGATGGCTGATCACCCAAACGGTCCCAATCTCCGACGAGATTCGAAAGTGTCGAGGGGTATCTCCGGAAGAAAGCATTTCTAAAGGGCTAATGTTACTTGCGTGATTAAAGCTTACGAAGGTGTGCTCCATTCGTCGAGCAAATGCTTTTCCGATGTGATGCTCACTGATCCCTTGGTTATGCACTGTAGGGTAGTGGTGTTCACATAGTTTTAGGCAGTCATCTTGAAATTGATTAACGCTTTTAATCACTAGATCTAATAACAATGAAGTCCCTTATACATAGTTACTATCTTATTGATGGGCAATAGTACGGTAATTGATGTGTCATTACCTATTAGCAAAGTGCGAGTTCTTGATCCCCATATCAAAATTAGCGATTACAAGGCGATTTTATGGATAGCACTGGCACTTCCAGGGTCTGTATTCTAAATTATGAGGAATTCTAATCAGTTAGAAGGATTATGGTTGGTTAACAAAGTTATCGCCAGTTAACTTAATCTTAGTCAGTTAATCACAATTGTTCTAGCTACACTTTATTTGGACATCGTCATGACCATTCAATTAGATTCAAAACAGAAGTCGGAACTTACTCAAACGCTTCAAAAGTACCTCCAAGATGAGCTCGATGTGGAGCTTGGTCAGTTCGACACTGAGTTTCTGGTCGACTTCATCAGTAAAAAGTTTGGTGCCGTTTACTACAACAAGGGGATAGAAGACGCTCAAAAGGTGATGGAACGTAAGATGTTAGACATTTCTGATGAGCTTTACGAGATTGAGCAAATCGTTGAAATTTAATATTAAGCCTAAACTTGTTCAAAAATTTTGAATAACTCGTTTAATTTGAAATGATGTTACCAATGTAAAGCTTGGTAAATACTATGTTACACAAACTGAGTGTAGGGTACGCTTTGCAAAACTACACCAATCGTTAACATTCGGAATAGATGTATGGACAACAACGTTAGAAATTACAACCCTTTAGCAAGAGCGATGCATTGGATTTCAGCGCTAACAATTTTTGG
Source organism: Vibrio sp. IB15 (assembly GCF_016406055.1). Classification (NCBI taxonomy): domain Bacteria; kingdom Pseudomonadati; phylum Pseudomonadota; class Gammaproteobacteria; order Vibrionales; family Vibrionaceae; genus Vibrio; species Vibrio sp. IB15. The sequence goes on along the minus strand of NZ_JAEFCE010000031.1, from coordinate 48,095 downwards.
TTTATTTGGTGTTGGCCTATGGATGGTTGACCTCTCATATTACAGCGAGTGGTACAAAACTGCACCAGACTATCATCGTTCGGTAGGCATTCTTTTGGCCGCTGTAACTGTAGCTCGCTTGGTTTGGAAGTTAGTTACCGCGTCACCGAACGTAGAGGGTAAAGCCTATGAAGTTGTAGCTGCAAAAATTGCGCACGGCTTCATGTACGTTAACTTAGCGGTTTTATTTATTTCAGGTTATTTGATTTCTACATCAGATGGTCGTGGGATCAACGTTTTCAATTGGTTCACTGTTCCTAGTATGGGTGAACTTTTTGCAAACCAATCTGATCTTGCAGGAACGGTTCACTACTATGCTGCCTGGGTACTGATCATAATGGCATCAGTACACGCCTTAGCAGCGATAAAACACCACGTTATCGACAAAGACGATACGCTACGAAAAATGATAGGAGCTTCAAAATGAAAAAGTCAATTATCGCTACAGGATTAGCATTCGCTATGGCAATGCCTTTCGCTGCTAATGCTGCTGATTACGTGATTGATACAAAAGGTGCGCACGCCTCTGTAAACTTTAAAGTTAGCCACCTGGGTTACAGCTTTATCCAAGGTCGTTTTAACACATTTTCTGGAGACTTCTCGTATGACGCAAACAACGTTGAAGCATCAAAAGTAAACGTGATCGTTGATACAAGGAGCCTTGACTCTAACCACGCTGAGCGTGATAAGCACATTCGTAGCTCTGATTTCATTGATGTTGGTAAGTTCTCTGACGCGACATTTAACAGTACCAAAGTGGTCGATAAAGGTGACGGCAAACTTGAAGTAATGGGCGACCTTAAACTTCACGGTGTAACTAAGCCTATCGTTATCGAAGCTGAGTTCATTGGTGCTGGTCAAGACCCGTGGGGCGGTGAGCGTGCTGGTTTCGTTGGTACAACACGTCTAGAACTTGCTGATTTCAACATTCCAGTAATGGGCGCTTCAAGCTACGTAGACATGGATCTACACGTTGAAGGTGTCAAAAAGTAATCAAGTGATTACTGGTCGCTTGTAGGTATCGTCTTTTAATTAATATCAAATTCACTAGATACCTAAACACGACAGTTAGCAATAGAGAAAGGCGCAAAGTATTCACTTTGCGCCTTTTTATTATGGTAAATGGTAACGCGGTTAGATCTGTTTTGTGTCAAACCTTTAGTCGCGCTTTAAGCCACCATTTACTTTTAGCCAGTCAATGTTGCCATGACTGATTTTCGAGGAGAACAACTAATCCCTAATTGCTTCCCTTGTTCTAGTTAGCTAGTAAAACAGTCGTTAGCTATACGCTTCCTAGTTAAACCGTCGCATGTTAAAGCACTGTGGGTTAGCCAGTTAAGCCGTTTCTAGTTCCGCTTTTGGAACCACGTTTAGGCGGTCACCGTAGATTGGGCGAAGTGCTAGCATCACCTCAGTTCTAGTAAGAACACCTACCATCACACCGTTTTCCAACACTGGAAGCATATGTGGTTGGCTTACTTTCATCGCTTTCGCACGCTCTTCTAAAGAAAGTGAAGTCAGGCGAGTTGCGAAGCCTATGCTAGTAGTCGGATACAGTTGCTCTTTGTCAATACATAGGAACTCAGCCACATCAACTAGCTTGTCGTTTGCATCGATTGCCACAACGTCGCGGCTCATTAGGTCTACGACTTTCTGGCCTTTAGTTGGGATGTAATCTTGGCACCAAAGGTCAACCATTACGTCATGAACAGAGAAGATACCAACCAGACGACCTTCAACATCGCAAACAGGAGCGCTAACAAGTTGAGCGTCTAATAGTGAATCAATTGCCACTGATGTAGGCATTTCTACGCTTAGTGTAATTGGTTGAGTGTTCATGATTTGCTTGATAGTCGTTGCTGTGTTCATAGTAATTTCCTTAACTGACGTAATTTCTGTTGTTTGTGTAATTGCAGTAATTTTTGCTGCTTTAAGTTGTGGGCGACGGTAGATGCTCCAATTGGCTAAGCCGACCAATACCGAACCACCTACAATGTTTCCGATTGTCACAGGCACCAAGTTTGCGGTGACAAATTTCATGATGTTTAGGTCTGCGTACTGGGCTGGTGTTGCGCCAATTTGCATCCAAAAGCTTTCTGGTGCGAATGTTTGAATCGTGATGCCTAGTGGAACCATGAACATATTCGCCACGCAGTGTTCAAAGCCTGAACTAACGAACATCGCTACAGGTAATACGGTCATCATCGCTTTGGTCATGGCATTAGCAGAGCTGAACGTTAACCAAATGGCTAAACACACCAATAAGTTACAAAGCACACCCAAAGCAAAAGCTTGAACAGGGCTGTGGTGTAGCTTGTGTTGAGCAATATTCAGAGCATTTAAACCCCATTGCCCGCCATCCAACTGATAAAGACCTGCTGCGCTTACTAGAGCCAAAAGGAACATGGCGCCGATAAAGTTACCGACATAGACCTTGCCCCAAATAGACAGCATCTTAGTGAAGGTAATCTGCTTGTTAGCCCATGAGATGCTTGATAACACTGAGCTGGTAAACAGCTCGCCACCGCAAATCACAATCAGGATTAAACCCATACTGAATGCAAGACCGCCGGCTAAGCGACTCAACCCCCATCCAGCGTCTGCGCTGCCTGTGGTTACCGTGATGTAGAATAAAAAAGCAAGCCCGATGAATGCGCCAGCCATGATCGCTAAACTTAAAGTCATGCTGCTGGTTTTATTTGCTTTGCTTAATGCAAACTTTTCTGCTTCCGCCATCATTTCTGTTGGTGAGAACAGTTGATGATTTTCAGAAGTGCTGGTTGCCATATCCCCCCCTTGAACAATCCGTCATATGTAATTCCTAGTGTTAATGACTTGCTTAATCCGTAACGGTTAAGCAGTAATGTTTTGCAGGGCTCGTTGCGTCCTGCCATTCCAGATTAGGGGGGTGGTCGATAGAGGTAAAATTGATAATTTTTAAGAACCACATCAAATTTATTGATATAGCTTGGGTTACGCGTAGAATGAAATTGGTTGCTCATCGGCTTAACAAAAACAGAGCAATAGGACACAAATAATTAAAAGCATTAAGGATGAATTTTGCGTTATTCATTAAAGCAACTCGCGGTATTTGATGCAGTGGCAGATTCCGGGAGCGTTAGTATTGCAGCAGACAAGTTGGCGTTGACTCAATCTGCGACAAGTATGTCTCTAGCACAGTTGGAAAAAATGCTTGGTAGGCCTTTGTTTGAAAGGCAGGGCAAGCAAATGGCGCTTACTCACTGGGGTATGTGGCTGAGACCAAAAGCGAAGCGTTTACTGCAAGATGCTCAGCAAATTGAAATGGGATTTTACGAGCAGCACTTATTGAGTGGAGAGCTCAAATTAGGTGCGAGTCAAACGCCTGCAGAGCACCTCGTTCCAGACCTCATCAGTATTATTGATAATGACTTTCCAGAGATGCGAATCTCACTCGGCGTACAAAGTACCGATGCCGTTATCGATGGGGTGTTAGATTACAAATATGACCTCGGTGTTATCGAAGGGCGCTGCGATGACAGTCGAGTTCATCAAGAAGTGTGGTGTACCGACCATTTAACGGTTGTGGCTGCGGCTCATCATCCATTTGCGAAGCGTGAACGTGTCAGCTTGGCACAGTTAGAACAAGCAAAGTGGGTGTTGCGTGAACACGGCTCTGGTACTCGCAAAGTTTTTGATAGCTCTATTCATCATTTAATTGGTGATCTCGATGTTTGGCGAGAGTATGAACACGTTCCCGTTTTAAGAAGTCTGGTAGCAAACGGTCCATATTTAACGTGCTTACCTTATCTCGATGTCGAGCAGTTTGTTGAATCTGGTCAATTGGTTACTTTAAATGTGCCCGAGCTCGAAATGGAACGTACGCTTTCATTCATTTGGCGTGCAGACATGGCAGAAAACCCGCTTGCTGAGTGTATCAAGCGAGAGGGTAAGCGTATGATGAAAGGCAAACGGTCGGTCCTGTAATCTTGATTTGATAAAATACCAATAACTAAATATGTTGAATAAGCGATTTCGGTCTCTATATGGTGATAAATGCACATTCGCGTACATAATTAATGTGATCACGATCGTCCAAAAGAAGGCGTTCTTACCATAGTATGCTTACTTGATTTTAAGTGAGGCTAAAACCGGTTGCGTTCAATAACGTAATTAGGCTTTAGAAATAGTATGAGTACATTAGTCGCGATTTCATTAACAACAGGTATTTTGTCAGGTCTTTGGGGATGGATAGCTATCTCTTTTGGCTTATTGTCATGGGCGGGTTTCTTAGGTTGCACCAGTTACTTTGCTTCGCCAACCGGTGGTGTTAAAGGGTTAGCGGGTAGCTTATTAACCAACATGACAGGCGTATTCTGGGCAATGGTAATCATCGAAAGCTCAACCTTCGCTGGGTTAGAGATTCTTGGCTATGTAATTACTGCTATTGTAGCTTTCTTTATGTGTATTCAAGCAAAACAAGCGTGGCTAGGTTATATCCCTGGAACCTTTATTGGTTGCTGTGCGACGTTTGCTGCAGGTGGTGACTGGCAATTAGTTGTGCCTTCTTTACTACTTGGCGGCGTGTTTGGATACTTAATGAAAGCAACGGGCTTGTGGCTTCACGCAAAATCAACTCAATCTTCGGAAGTGGTTGAACAACACGCTAAGCAAGCAAAAGCCTAACGAATAGGTTAAGCAATGATGCTCTAGTTACTGTGAACTCTTGCAAGATAACCCCCAATTAATTTGTATATCAATTTATACAGGCACACCATTTGGTGTGCCTTTTTTGTTTTTGGCGGCTATGAGGACTCAATAAGCTTTTTCGCAGAAGGACTAATACCGTCTATCAGAAAAGCTAAAGGATTAGGTGTTTCCGTTTGCCATAGTGATCACTCGTTTCAACGTCCACCTCAACAGCAGTGGGATACATTCTTGGCCGCGATCTTCACAATGAGAAACAATCGCCAAAGCGAGGTCAGGTTTTGCATGTTTCTTCAATACTTTAGCCACGACTTTTTTCGGTGGAATAGGGTGGTCATAAGGGATCTTAACCATGTCCCTGAAAAAGCTTTCAAACCCATTCATATACAAATAATGTTCGATGTCTTTATCAGGTAGCTCGGTTAAGCGATGTCGCTCTTGGTCGTTACCGAGCTTAGAGTGAACGGTTGCCGCGTACTTTTTACCTGCAGCATCACCATCAGTAACCACATGCCAATCAATACCAAACTCTTGTGCGACTTTTATTAGCGCTTTTAGTCCAGACTGAGCAAACTCTATGATTTGTACACCTTCGGCTGCAAGGTTATATCCGCATTGGTTGGCCAATTCGTTAAACAGCCAAACCTCTGTTTCCCCTTCGACTAACAACCAACATCGAGCGAACAGTGCACCTGAGCGATGGAATCGAATATGAAAACCAATTCTCCTTAGTTCATCTTTACTAAAGTGATTCATGTTCAATTGATTGGCGATGGTTTTGTCTGATTGACGAACCAAACGGCGAATCGATTGCAATGGAACTGCGGCAAGTAACTCACCACTGTTGGTCGTGAGGATTTTCTGCATTGGCAACTTTTGCATCAGGCTCCAAGCTCTTGCTAAGTGAGTAGGGTGCAATCGACCTTCGGGATCTTCGAGGATCAAAAGTGGGCGTGCACAACGCCTCAATTCGTTTGGCCCTTTGGCTTGGAGATAAGCGTTTAATAAACCCATGAACAACAGGCGTGTTTGTTTATTATTAGTTTCTTCTACAAGTTGATGGATACTCTGGTCGTTAGCACCAGCAGAATAGAGCAATCCATCCCTCTGTTTTCTTGGGTTGCGGCGAGAATTACTTTTGAAAGAAAAGTAGTGTTCAACCAAGCTTTGCATGGACTGTAAGCTACTGCGCATCTCACCTTTGTTTACATGACCAGGGATAGCCATTAAACGACGGCAAGTGTTATCAATTCGTTTTTCGATTCTGGCTTGGCGCGCGTTCCCATTATTGCCATTACCATTATTGCCATTGTTTGAATTTCCGTTTCCGTTTGGCGTGACCGACTTAGCGTTGAAAGGGCGATCAAAATGCCTTGCATCGCGTAAGCGAATGACTGGATGCAAGGTCATCAATTCTTGTGCGAGCTTTTCTGAATGGTGCAGTTTGAGAGGATTACCATCTAACCCTAAGAATGCATAGTGGGTAGTGGTCTCGTATTGCTCCAACGTCGCGCTGATTCGGTAATAAATGCGATAAACACCAAATTCGTCTTGGACCCAGATGGGCTTGAGCTTGCGGTAACGGCCTGCATTCAATTCGCTCTTGTCGTTGGCTTTAAGCGACAGGACTATTTGGAGGTGTTGAGACTGCGGGTGTGAAACTGAGTAATCGACATGAAAATCGGTCATTTCAAAGTGGTATGGCACGCCGTCTGAAGGAAGAACGACGGAAAGGGCATCTAGTAATGAAGACTTACCCCAAGTATTTTCACCAATAAGCGTGGTTAGCTCGTCAAACGCCAATGACATGCGCTTGATACCTCGAAAGCCAGAAATCTCGATTCTTTCTAGTTGCATAGGCTTACTCCTAACGGAAGGCTCTGCTAATTGTCTGAAAGCTAACAGATATCTTTAATCATAATCGAAAAATAGATAATCGGTATGCTCGTCTGTCACAAAACCCACTCTTTATTTATACGCCGCAAAATGAGGTTTTTGATCTATATCGAGTATTTTTTTGCAGTGCAGTTTCATAAAATTCACGATTCTGTCATGATTCCCGACCTAGTATGAAGGGACAAAGAGAGAAGAAAATATGACTAAAAAGAATAAGCCGACAAAGATTGTGTTAGCACACATCAACGACACCCACTCATACTTTGAACCAACGTCATTACAGCTATCACTTAAAATGAACAACCACATCATTGAACCTTATGTCAGTGCCGGTGGTTTCGCTCGAATTGCAACACGCTTTAAACAGATTCAACAAGACGCTCAGCGACAAAAGGTTGGAACCCTTTTTCTTCATGCCGGGGACTGCTTTCAAGGCACTTTGTACTTCTCACTCTTCAAAGGTAAAGCCAACGCCGATCTACTCAATGCGCTGAATATAGACGCAATGACCCTTGGCAACCACGAGTTGGACATGGGTAATGAACCTGTGGCTATGTTCGCAAAGAAGATCCAATTTCCACTCCTAGCTGGTAACTGGAATTTGTCGAATGAGGATATCAATAAAACTCATACTTTAGCGGACAACGAAATTGTTAAGCCTTACTTAACTGAAACACGAAGTGCTTCTTTTATAACGAAGGTGTTCGATGGCGAAAAAGTCGCTATTTTCGGCTTAAGCATCGATAAGATGGCCAGCATTGCAAACCCTGATATCGATACACCATTTGAAAATGCCCTAGAAACAGCGAAAGCAACCATAGAGCAAATTCACAAAGCAGGTATCAATAAAATTGTATTACTCAGTCACCTTGGTTACGAAGCCGATTTAGAGCTCGCGGCAAATGTCTCTGGCATTGGAGTGATCGTTGGCGGTCATAGCCACCGCTTGCAAGGTGATTTCTCAGATATTGGCTTGGTAAAAGACGATGACTATGGCGTGAAAGTGGGTGATACCTATGTCGTGCAAGCTGGCTTCAACGCAATGAGCCTCGGCCATTGCGAAATAGAGTTTGATTCACAGGGTAAAGTGATTCAGTTCAAAGGTAAAAATGAATTACTGTTAGGGCGTAGACTATTTATAGATGCTAAGTTGAGTGAGGTTGGGCAGGACGATGCTCATGATATGGCGTGTGAGTATCTTAATAATCACCCGAACATCTCGGTATGTAAGAAAGATCCTGAGCTACAAAGCATCCTTACGTATAAGTATCAGCCTAGGGTCCGTAAACTGCAGCAACAAGTAATTGCTCATGCAGACACAAAGCTGCGCCATGTTCGAATCCCTGACGAAAACGGACCAAGCCAACTTGCACCACTCGTCGCACAATCATTCCACTATTTAATGAACAAAAAAGGTCATCAGGTAGACTTCGCCATCCATAACTCTGGTGGGGTAAGAAACTCACTTAATAGTGGTGATGTGTCCGTTGCCGATATTGCCGGAAAGCTACTACCGTTTGCCGTACCTATTGGAATGTATGAGGTAAGAGGCGAGACCATTGCCGCTATGCTAGAAGGTGCCATTAATAATGCGTTGGATAACGGCGTAGTGGGGACAGGATCTGGTAGCTTTCCTTATACCCATAACTTGAGGTTTTGTTACCACAAAGAAGCGCCAATCGGGCATCGTATCCATCACTTGGAAATTCATTCAGAAGAGTCAGGTTGGCAGCCAGTTTCCCGTGAACGTGTTTACCGAGGTACATCTTCGGCTTACACAATGAAAGGAAAAGAGGGTTACAACGCTGTACTGGGTATGATCGGTGACGGTATCGTAACGACTTACTCGATGGCCGACTGTTTTATTGCGTTCTTACAAGACAATCCAGAGTCACTAAAATATAAAGAGCCACTAAATTGCATGGAGTGTTTTAGGTAAACATTCGCAAAATGAACCATTTATAAAATTGGCACTGTTTATGCTTAGTTTCTAGGGCAAGTTCCTGTGGAGGCAAAGCATGAATAGGAAAGATTGGTTGGATGCAGCCGCTGTTGTTGGCTGGGTTTCTGTTTGGTCTGCATTGGTATATCTCGTTCCAATGGCGGGCATATAGCATACCTAGGCTCAGCATCTTAACGAGGCTCAATAACTGAACGAATGGTATTTAACGTGTTGTTAGCAGGCTTCAGAGCAAGCTATCGCCATGAGTGGTATTGTCGGAATCAATACGAGTCTCTTATTGACAGACGGGCGCAAATAAAAAAGGAGCGCTTTGCTCCTTTTTTATTAATTCCTGAAAATTTATCTAGACGAAACAAAGTTTGCGGAATATTATCCACGCGTTTGGGGAGTAGTTAGCGCAAGTTTACGTATCGTCATCTCGTTAGGCCAAGTGTCTATCCGGTGCGTAAAGGTGAAATCCCATATTTCACTTCAACGAGACCAACGCAATCACAATCAAGATCCGTCGTGGAGCTTGATATGTTTTGTTTGCGGAAGGTCTTTGAACAGTTCTTCCGCCCGGAGGAATAATGAACTCAACTCAATCTCTATTATCTACCAATAGTGAATCCTTTTTTTCATCGCCAATCATGACGACGTATGCGGGATTTTTCCTGCTGACGGTTATTCTCGTCTCTATTGATATCTATCAGACTCGCGGTGGTAACGTCACAATCAGAAAAGCGGCGATCTGGAGTGTTTTTTGGTTTTTGCTAGCATTCTTGTTTGCAGGTTCTATCTACCTGTTTTGGGATGTGTACGCACCAAATAGTGATTACACCGCGCAAAAGGCGACAGTGTCATTCATCACGGGTTATTTGCTAGAGAAATCATTGAGCGTAGACAACCTGTTTGTATTCGCGATGATCTTTGCTCAATACCAGGTTCCTGAACATCTAAGACCTCGTGCGCTTCTTTGGGGTGTTATTGGCGCATTGGTGTTACGTGCAATCATGATCGCGTTAGGCGCGCAATTACTCGCTGAATACCACTGGGTGCTTTATGTGTTTGCTGCGTTTCTGATTGGTACAGGTATCAAACTAGCATTAGACAAGGGCGAAGAGGAGAGTGTGAATACACTACCTGAAAAGCTACTTCGCAAAATTATGCCAGTGACAGAAGATTTCCATGGCCCGGCATTGATGATCAAACAAGGTGCAAAATGGGTGCTTACACCAATGATGTTGGTGATAGGTGCGATAGCGGTTATGGACGTAATGTTCGCTTTGGACTCTATCCCAGCGATCTTCGCGGTAACACAAGAACCATTCTTGGTACTTGCAGCTAACGTGTTTGCATTGCTTGGCTTACGTTCTTTGTACTTTGTACTGCAAGGAATGATGGACAAGTTCATCTACTTGAAGCCTGCACTTTCATTCATCATGGTGTTCATTGGTGTGAAAATGCTATTGGTTGATAGCGAGTGGGCTATCCCGACATACTGGTCTTTAGCGGTATTGGTTTCTACCATGACGATTGCGGTTATAGCGTCGATTTATGCAAAGAAGCCAGCTATTGGACAAGTAAATTAAAACAAATATAACTTATCGAAAACTCGATAACTAACACGTGGTCAATGAAGCAAGAAATTTATTTATGTAAATTTTATGTGACATTGACCACTTTTGTTTGTGGTCTTTTTAGACTAAATGCATGATTTAAGCATTATAATGAATTATTACTCACCGTTACTGAATGGGTATTTTGGGGGGCTTGTTAATGGTTTGTTTCATTAGAAAAACTAATCTTAAAATCTAAATTTAGTCATTTTTTAACCTGCAAAAGATCACTTATTATTCTTGTCATCAGAACGAAAAATACAAACAAATTTATAGAGAGGCAATCATGGCTCAAGCAGTACAAATGAATACTATCGCTGTTCTTAACTCTATGGATAAGAAGACCTACTCGGTTAACTTCAAAGGATTGATTGCACACATTTTTGATATTCTTTTCGTAGACAACTCTCCACGTAGTTACTACGCAAGCGACCTATCTGGTCACATGCAGCGCGATATCGGTATTAACCGTTAATCTAAGCGTAAACGCATAGAATAAAAGAAATAAAGAATTTAAAAACGCCAGCTCCTCAAGCTGGCGTTTTTGTATCTAAATAACTTGGTTTCTGAAAGAAAGAGTTATGTGCCGCGGTCTTTAGATAAGTAGCTTCTATAAGGATCACGGTATGTCACACGCCAAATACAACTCACGATTGATTAAACTCTGCTTATTTGCCTTACCGATCGGCTTTTACTCTACAGTGTCGGCAGCGCAAACTTGGAGCCACGAAGGGCAACCAGCACAGGTTATTGAACTGTTCACGTCAGAAGGTTGTTCTAGTTGTCCTCCCGCAGATGCGTATCTAAGTACATTTGAAGACGACCCAGCACTTTGGACACAAGTTATTCCTCTCGCGTATCACGTCGACTATTGGGATTACTTAGGGTGGGGAGATAAATTCGCGAGTACGGCCTTTAGTCAGAAACAACGACTATACAAAGCATACGGGGTGACAAGTGGGGTCTATACGCCGGGTTTTGTTGTTGACGGTAAGGAGTGGCGTGGCTACTTTAACTGGCTCGACCGCACATTGCCTTCACTCCCACAACAAAATAATCCCAAGCTGATGGTAAATCATAAAGGCGAGACGTTCAGCGTGACTTACGAAGGTAAAGGTGACTATGTGGCTCATATCGCTCTATTGGCCATGAATGAAGTCACGAGTGTTAAAGCTGGTGAAAACAGAGGTAAGAAGTTAGAGCATGATTTTGTCGTAGTTTACGATGGTTACCGGCGTGGTGAATCGAAATGGCAATTTAATGTGGATTTCACGCCGTTAGTCGCCAAACCCGATGCCATTGCAGTGTGGCTAACAGAGCTCAACTCGTATGCACCTGAACAAACGGTAGCAGGGTGGTTAAACTAGGTCTGCGTAAAGCAAATCTACGGCAAACAACCTATGGAGACGATAAAGTTGGTCGCGCTGTCGTTCTTCATAGAGTGTGAATTGGTTTTATTTGCCGTAACTGCTGAGAAAGAGGCGATTTAGTTACGTAATAGCGCTGAAGTACGTTAATATAGCGCGCTATTATTTTAGCTTTGAGTTCCTGCAATTAATGACTAACACCACGACACCAACCAACTTCTCTGATCTTGGCTTAATTTCTCCACTGATGGCTCGCCTGAGTGAGCTTGAATATCAACAGCCAACACCCATCCAAGCGCAAGTTATTCCTAGTGTGTTAGCAGGACGCGATTTAATTGCAGGCGCGAATACTGGCTCTGGTAAAACCGCTGCATTTGCACTTCCTCTGTTACAACAGATCCACGAAGGCGCACCTTTAGACCGTCGTTCGGGCAAAGGTAACTTCGTTTCTGGTCTTATCTTAGTTCCTACTCGTGAACTGGCGAAGCAAGTTGCTGACAGCGTTAAGTCTTACGCTGTTCACTTTAACGGCGCGATTAAGACCGTTTGTGTATTTGGTGGTGTGTCGGTGAACACGCAGATGCAAGCGTTACGCGGTGGTACGGATATCTTAGTGGCGACGCCAGGCCGTCTGCTTGACCTAATCTCAAGCAACGCCATCAAGCTTGATAAAGTGAAAACACTAGTGCTTGATGAAGCCGACCGTATGTTAAGCCTTGGTTTTACAGAAGAACTAGGCGCTGTCTTGAAGCTATTGCCAAACAAGAAGCAAACTCTGTTGTTCTCTGCAACTTTCCCGGAGCAAGTTCAAGCTCTAACTGAAGAGCTACTTAATGCCCCTCTAGAAGTTCAACTGCAAAGCGCGAACGCAAGTACACTGGTTCAGCGTGTATTCGAAGTAGAGAAAGGTCGTAAAACCGCTCTATTAGCGCATTTAATCAAGCAACACGAATGGCGCCAAGCTCTGATCTTCGTGAATGCAAAGAACAGCTGTGAACACCTAGCAGACAAGCTTTATAAGCGCGGTATTATTGCAGAAGTCTTTCACGGCGATAAAGGGCAGGGTTCTCGTACTCGTATCCTAGAAGATTTCAAATCTGGCGAGATCGACGTTTTGATCGCGACAGACATCGCAGCACGTGGTCTGGATATCGAAAAACTTCCAGTTGTTATCAACTTTGATTTACCGCGTAGCCCATCAGATTACATGCACCGTATTGGCCGAAGTGGTCGTGCCGGTGAGGTTGGCTTAGCGCTATCTCTGATCGATCACGAAGACTACCATCATTTCAAAATCATCGAGAAGAAGAACAAGATTCGTCTTGAGCGTGAGCAAATCGAAGGCTTTGAAGTCGATGTAGAAGCGGTAGCTGAACTGATTGCAGCGCTTAAACCTGTTGCGCCGCCTGCTGGCACAGGCAAGAAGAAAAAGAAGAAGAAAGCGGCACAAAACCAAGATGTGTGGCTGAAAAACAACTAAATTGAAAACATTTAGATAGTAGATACAAAAAAGGCGCTCAATCGAGCGCCTTTTATTTTTCTATCAGACTTAATCCGAGATTACTTCTTACGACAGAACTCAGCGATCACGTACATTGATTGACCGCCGTTAGTTTTACCAGAAACAAGTTTAGGGTCGTCACCAACGCTGATACCGCGGATAACAGTACCTTGTTTAATTACTTGATTAGTGCCTTTAACTGGAAGGTCTTTGATTACTGTTACGTCGTCACCTTTTTTAAGTTCAACGCCGTTGCAATCAAGAGGCTTGTCATCAGCAGACATGCCAATTTGTGCCCATACTGATGTTTCTTCTTCCATGTACATCATATCTAGCGCGTCTTGAGCCCAGCTCTCTGAGTTAAGACGAGTTAGTTGGCGCCATGCTGTTACTTGAACAGGAGCTTCTTGGCTCCACATGCTGTCTGTTAGGCAGCGCCAGTGGTTAATATCTTTTGGCTCGTCAATCTCACCAAGACATTTGTCACATACCATGATGCCGTGATCCACTGTTACGTGGCTGTGTGGCGGTACTGCGTATGCAGTAAGAGAAGAATCAGAACCACATAGTTCACATTTAGATTGGCAGCGTTCTAGCATAGTAGCTTCAGAAGACATAATGGACTCACATTTATTAGGTATTAATTTACGGGGCTATTATCCACTTTATTTACAATAAATAAAGGGGTCGTACGGTATTCTGTCTTGATTAATTTTAGCCGAGATCAACCATTTGTGTTTTAAAGTGTTATGCAAACGGTTAACTAGGGAAAGTTGGTTGGCTATAGATATAAAAATGCCAGCGGTTAGGCTGGCATTTAATTAAACAGAAAGATAAGTATTATTCTAAAACAGAGCCCGCATTAGACACAGCACTCAATTTATTGTTTACCAAGAAATCTTTGGCTTGTGCTTGCATTTCTGCATGGTGAGCAGAATCTAAAGGTAATGGCGTAGTTTCATCTTGAGGGATAACAAAAGTACTGTGAGCTGCAACGCTATTAAACTTCACAAATTCGTTCGTCCCGGTGCTGCTAGGTGCCGCACTGCTCGAATCAATAATAGTTAGGTTTAGCTTTGTTGCTAATGGCGTTGTACCAGCAAAAGGTGCATTTGAAACAGTATTTGGCACTGTTTGGTCGTCTTGTACTTGGCCCATATAAATAGGCATCTGAGTAGAAGCTGCTAGCAAGTAATCAGCATTAGTGTACGGATCGACAGTGTCTAATACAGTTTGTGCAGCATAAGCGAACTGTTGAAATGCTGCGGTCATTGTTGCTTTTTGTGCCGCAGTTGCATTACTTTCAAACGTGTTGTAACAAACTTGATCTGTTAAACCCGTACAGTTTGCGCTAGCGAAACTTGCGTATTCGGTAGAAGCACCTAAGGCCACGTTATGCTTAACTTGTGGACCAAAGAAAGGTGAACCCAACAAAAGATTAGATATTTGTCCGCCAGAGTTTTCAATAGCTGCAGCACTGAAGCTATATAAAGCATCGGCCGTCGCGCTACCTAACGTACGGTTAGATGATGCAACTGCAGTTGTTCCAACAATGCCCCCCAACGAATGACCAAGAAACTTAACTTGTGAGCCTGTCGCGATGTTAAACCCATTTAAAGGTGAACTAGCAAGTAAACCAGCTTGCCAAGACGCAGTTAAAGAAGCTCTTAAGCCCATTACGTCGAGTGCACTTTGACGAACGTTGTCGCGAGCTACCGGAAGGTTAGCAAGGTTCAAGTAAGCCAACACATTGGCATTTGCTGAACGAGTGTCGTCCAAACTACGCGTACCGTGGATCGGTAAGTCAATTGCTAGAACTGCGGTATTATCGTCCACTAAGTTATAAGCAAAGGCGTAAGCATTCTCTTTAGCCGAAGTGATACCGTGCTGATAGATGATGACATTTTTCGGTGTTGCCCCATTCTTAGTAAATAATAAAAATTCTACAGTTTCTAATGATTTAACTTGTGGAACCGGAGAGTATTTGGTGATTACTCTTTCACTATCAAGCTTCGAGCCATCAGCAAGTGTTAAATCTAAACCGATCAACTTAAGTTGCTCGGTTTGGCTGGTCGCTAATACACTTGTATCAATTCCAACAGAAACCAATTGAGCTGCCATATTGGCCTGTTCAGTACTATCGCTCAAAGCGTTTGAAACTTTAGCTAGGCTTGGCATCGCTGATTCGAATGGTTGAGTGTTCCAGTCAGCTGTTCCTTTTTCCAGATAGTAGGGTAATTGAACAAAGCCTTCACTAACATCTACATTTACTCCAGTAGAAGCATACAGTGTATTAATTGCACCTTTTGCTTTGGCGATCTCAGTGGCATCACCACCGCCGATGTACTTGTCAAAGTCAGCATCATCAGAGAGCGCCTGGGTAAAGCCTTTTGTGAGCGAAAACTGCATGGCATAAGCCGTCGATAAATCTACACCGTCGGACTTTGCACTTCCTTTCCAAACATCATTAAGCCCCGTACCGCCTAATCCTGTTGCCGTAGCACCTTTAGTAGCAAATAGCGTGTCTCCAACAGACTCAGTAGTAAACCAAGTTGAATAAATGATGTTCTCTGTATCTAGGTTAATTGCACCTGCTGCTGTCGCGCCAGCGAAGATCTTCTCAACCCCTTGAGTGACTTGTTGAGCTTGAGCAAGGCTACCTTCGGTATAAATCACTGCACTCGATTTTAGTGCAGCGTAACTTGCTGACATACCAACAGGATCACCATTCACATCCGTAAGTTCGTTTGACAGAGCCAACACATACTCACTGGAGGCATCAAGTGAATTATCAAATTTGATCGTGAACGTGTCAGTTGCAGAACTAGAATCGACCTCAAAATCAATACCTAGCGTCAATACCTTTGTAACACTTGGTGTGGTCTCTGATGTAAGTGAACCACTAAGTTTTAAAAGATAAACGCCACCAGTCGCAGCACCATCCGCTAATCCAGCACCTTCAAAATCCATGATGATCGGCATAGAGGTCGACCAACCATCCATGGTATTCATTGCAGCAATAGGGTTAGTCAATGAGTCATCACCGCTAGTCGGCAGACCCAGTGTGCCGTCTGTCGTATCCATTAACGCAAAGCTTGGAAGAGGAACTGCGACATCTGCACCTGTTAACTGAAACTTGATGCTAGTCGCTTGAGCAAGTGAATCTTGAATATATTGCTCATATTGAATTGCGGTTGATGCGCCAGAGCTTGATGAGTCGTCACCACAACCAGCAAGAAACATTGCAGAAGCAAGCAGCGAAACATTAAATAACTTTTTCATGTTTGTAATTCCGTTTAGTTGAAGGTGTAGTTCATTTGAATCGCAGATAGGTACGCAACTGCATCGCCAGAGAACTCAAGTTCTTGACCTAGTTCATTGGTTTCTTTGAAGTCACCATCTTTACTTTGTACAAGGGCAAAACCAGCATCGAAGGAAAGGTTAGGGCTGTACTGGTAAGTTAAACCGGCGCTGTACCAAAAACGGTCACTATCGGGGATACTTAATGTCGCTTCACCCGCTTGTTCGTCGTATGCAAGACCAGCTCGCAGAGTCCACGCTTGGTTCAGTTGATAAGTCGCACCTAATGAGTAACGGTTGTTATCGTCGTAGTGTTCAGTCTTTTTGAAACATTCACCATTTACACAATCTGGACTGGTTGCTTTAAGTTCTTTGAAGCTACTCCAACCCGTTTGCTGCCAACCGTAGTGAATTGCCCACTGGTCAGTCAGTTGGTGAAAAGCGGAGATTTCTATAATCGAAGGTAACGTGATCTTAAGACGACCTGTCGTAGATGTAGCACTGCCTTGTACGATGCTTCCGGTGTAATCGTTAAAGTCACCATCATCAAAATCTAGGTCGACTTCAGAACGATAGGCGATAGCGAAGCGATTGTTTTCGTTTAGCTCATATAGCGCACCAACGTTCCAACCGAATGCAAAAGTTTCCCCCGTCATGCTAATCAGCTTGGTAGAAGCAGGATCACCGGTAATGTTAGAAATTGAACCTTGGTGACGGTTCAGTTCTGCCTCAGCGTAAACAAAGTTCACGCCAGCACCAACGCTGAATTGTTGGTTAATTCGATATGCTACGTTTGGATTGATGTTAACAGAGATCAGAGAAGTATCACCGGCGAGATCACCAGCATAGATATCGTCTGGGTAGTCAGTCGCTACACCATAGTTTGAGAACATACCGATACCCCAAGCCCATTTGTCATTGATTGGACTAATGTAGTAAGCAGCTGGAACAACTTGCAGAGGCGCAACATCACTGGACTTCTGACTCTGACCGCCAGAACCTGGGACATTCTTCTGTGTGATGTCTACTTCTGGATCAACGATAGAAACCGCGCCTGAAAACTGGGCTGTATCAAATAGGGTCATTGCGGCGGGGTTTCTCGCTAATACACTCGCGTTGTCAGCTACTGCACCTTCACCTGAAAACGAGCGACCAAGGCCTGAGGCAGAATGCTCAGCAACTTGGAAACCAGCGGCAAGTGAATTACATGCAAATAGCACCGAAAGTGAAACGAGAGAGCGTTGTATTGTTTTCATCCTTGACCCTCCTAGGGCATCGAATTTCGTTATTATGGTTTGAAAACACACTGAGCATTTTTGGTGTTGAAGCTCCAATGTAAACAGCATGTTAAATTCATGTTTTATATAAAGTCAAAGAAAGAGTTGTTATTTTGTGAACTTATATTTTTGAGGGGCGTCACTTTAACATCAATATCATAAATACAATCAATGGTTTATTTGTGGTTGGAGGTGTGACCAGAGTGTTTATGCACCTTTACGGTATAAATAGTGTTCAATAGCTCACTATGTAACGATTTTGTTTCTGTTTACCGACATTCCCTAAATCGGCATAATATCGGCTCATTTTGATGGTCATTTAATTGGAATTTATAGTTTGGAATTACTCGCGATAGAGTTTCTTGGTAAACCGCTTCGTTTAGAAGGATCGATGGCAGGGTGGCAGCAGCTATTTTGGGACAACACACTAGTGTCTCAATTAGATGCGACTTCGGAAGATGGTGATGTGCGAACACACACATTTATGCTTCGTTCTGGCGAAGAAACGTTGCAGTGTCACGTGGAATCTACGGTTCAGTGGCAACCTTTTGAGATGGTTTATAAGGCGCTGGTTAACGGACAAGTCGTTACCGAAGGAAGTCGTAATACTAAAGACATCGAGCAGCAAACTCCGGTTGTCGCACCTAAACCTGAAAAGCGCTTTAGCCTGATTGGGTTAGTATCGCTTGGAATGAAAGCGCTTAAGAGCGCTAAGTTGATTAAAGTAGTGCTCGCATCTGCAAGTTTGGCGGCATATTCGTGGCTATTTTCTATTCAGTTCGCTCTCGCTTTGATCGCTTGCTTGATGTTCCATGAATATGGACATATCAGAGCCATGAAATACTTTGGTATGAAAACGAAAGGTATTTATCTTATCCCTTTCCTCGGTGGTTTAGCACTCTCTGATGAAAAGATTAATACACGATGGCAAGATGTGGTTATCTCAATCATGGGGCCTTTGTTTGGACTGATATTATCGCTTGTGTTCACCGTGTTGTATTGGGTCACAGGTGAGATGTTCTTTGCAGGTCTTGCGGTATTTAATGCCTTACTTAACTTATTCAACCTACTGCCGATTTTGCCGCTTGATGGTGGTCATGTTCTAAAAAGTATCAGCTTTTCGATGAACAGTGTGCTCGGTATCGTTCTATGTGTCGCAGCGGCTGTAGGCGGCGTTATTCTAAGTTATCAGTTGAATCTAACACTGTTTGGCTTCTTATTGATTATGGGTAGCGTTGAAATACTGTTTGAATGGAGAGGGCGCCACCATAGCCATTTATTACCACTAGATAGATATGGCCAAGTAGTTTCTTTCCTTTGGTATGTAGGTCTAGTGTCTAGTTTGATCGGCGTTATTTGGTATTTTGCTTCTACAGGCGACCAGCTACTAAGCCTACCGTTACAGATCCTTGGTACTTAATACTCTTGCGATAGAGTCAATGTCAGAGCAAGAATCTCACTAAACGAAAAACGCCCTATCCAAATGGTTAGGACGTTTTTTATGGAGTCATCACCGCGTCGTGTTGGAAAGCGCTCCGGACTTACATTATGCCTTACAGTTTGGTCTTGCTACATTCGATTGAGGTAGCGTTGTTATTTTTGACTGTAAGTCTTTAATACGAGTACTGTGCGAAGGGTGAGTAGAAAGAAGCTCTGGTGGTTGGCTTCCACCTGACGCTTTCGCCATGTTCTGCCACAAATCGACGCTCTGTTTAGGGTCAAAACCAGCTTGCGCCATGTATTCTAGGCCAACAATATCGGCTTCAGACTCTTGAGTTCGCCCATAAGGCAGAATCACACCATATTGAACCCCCAAGCCTAATGCGGCCATGGTCATCCCTTGATATCGCTTGTATTCAGATGAACCCAAAGCAACACTCGTAATCGATAAACCTGTATTAGCGATCTGTGATTGGGACAAACGTTCGTTGCTGTGATCAGCTAAAACGTGCGCGACTTCGTGTCCGATGACGGTAGCCAATTGGTCTTGGTTCACTGCAACCTTAAGTAACCCGGTATAAACACCAATTTTACCACCAGGTAAGGCAAACGCGTTTACTTGGTCACTATCAAAAACAACGCCTTCCCATTCACTAAAACCGTGCTTAGGAATGTGTTGAGTAATACTGTTCGCTACACACTGTACATAGGCGTTTGTTTTTGCATCTGTACTAATAGGTTGCTCTTTCTTCATCTGTTCGAAAGATTGCGCGCCAAGTTGAGACATATCTTTGTCTGAAAACAGCAGCAATTGATTTCTTCCTGTTGGAGAAGCGCTACATGCGGTTAAGCCTGCGAGAGTGAGAAGCGAGGCAAACTTCATCCATGACGTCATACAATATCCTCTGTGTATTCGGTTTTTATGCATGTTAACATCAACTTGCGTAATGGCTAATAGCTATAAGATAACTTATTAGATGTAAGACACGAACAGACACCATTAGCGAAATCTGCTCAAGCGATAACGATATCAATAATTAAGGACCCCGCATGACCATTTGGAAAAAGCCTGTTGACCTAGATACCTTCAACGCAACCTCAAAGAATACCTTAATTGAGCACCTCAACATTGTTTATACCGAGGTAAACGACAATTCATTAGTGGCGACGATGCCAGTTTGTCACTTCACTCACCAACCACTTGGTATGCTTCATGGTGGCGCTTCCGTTGTGCTTGCAGAAACGTTAGGCTCATTAGCAGCAAATTTCTGCGTGCCAGAAGGCTACTACTGTGTCGGACTCGATATCAACGCGAATCATGTAAGGTCGATGCGTGAAGGGCATGTAATCGGTACCGCTGAGCCTATTCACCTTGGTGTATCGACACAAGTATGGCAGATAAACATCACTGACGAGCGTCAACGCTTAGTTTGCACAAGTCGTCTCACCATTGCAGTAAAAAAGCACAAGCGATAAATCACTAAACTGTTAGACCCATTATGGCTAACGGTTTTCACTCCATTACCCACCATAACCCTAGTTTGAGAAATCCATGGTCATAACCTTTAAAAGTGGAAAAGTCATTGCAACAGCACATGAGCTTGTGGTGCGTTTAGATGGTGAACATAGAGTCACCCTACAAGCACAGGTTGATGCTATTCAACTGATCGGAAAAGGGGCAAATGTCATCTCCGCAAACGGCTCTGAATGTAAGTGGTCAATTAAACTCGATGATGAGCAACAACTTCGCGACATTGCTAATGAAATTGGCTGTGATGTCATGTAACTCTATAGCGCCTAAGCACTTTTGGTGATTGTCGCCGCTCTATATTTGAGTAGGGCTGCCTAAATTCGATAATTCTGTGTAAAAACATTATCAGTTAGATTGATTTTCGCTAATAAAATGAGGAAACTGAATTCAATATCCCTTGATTAAGTTTTCCTCTTTATGAGTAGCCCAAGACTTCGCGTTCAATTCGAAACCCTATTTGAATACTTCGATGGTAAAGACTCTGATGTTCAGCTTGATGACATAACAGATGTGCTCTGTTGTACCCGTCGAAATGCTAGAATGGTTCTCAACAAACTCGAAGAAGAGGGCTGGGTAGAGTGGCTACCTGCAGCTGGTCGAGGTAAGTTATCCCAACTCATCTTCAAGCAGAACCGTTGTGACGTTAGCGAAAACTTGGCTAGGCGCTACTTAGAAGAAGGTAAGATTGGACAGGCATTGTCTGTTCTTGATCAAAATGCCGCGAAGCTAACTCAAGTCATCCAAAACTACTTGGGCGTGCAGTACCAAGAGGGTGAACAGGTTATCCGTTTGCCTTACTATCGTCCGCTCTCCATGCTTAACCCGACCAAGTCGATGCGTCGTTCAGAGCAACACATAGCCTGCCAAGTGTTTAGTGGTTTGACTCGCTTGGATGAAAACGACCAGTTACAGCCTGATCTTGCGCATTCTTGGCAAAAAATCAGTGATTATCAATGGCGGTTTTTCTTAAGGCCAGGGGTTCGCTTCCATAACGGCGAACCACTTATGACAAATCACGTCGTTGATACACTGCTAGCACTCGAGCCACTTAATATGTTCTCCCATATTAAAGATGTTTCCTCACCGGCCAATTGCGTCGTTGATGTCTTTCTAACGCGCCCGGATAAATACTTCCCACTCGCGCTTACAGAATCCGTCGCAAAAGTGACGTTGCCGATGATTTTACGTGGAGAGGACTACGATATTCGTCCAATTGGTACTGGTCCATATCGCATTGAAAAGAATGACGAAAAACAACTCGTATTAACCGCTTTCAATGGCTACTTTGGCTTTAGGCCGCTGATTGATCGTGTCGAGGTGTGGGTCGTGGACGAAGCCTATTCATCGATGGTTTATCCGAGCCTTTCCAAGCCGGTTATCGCTGATCGCGGTGATAGTGATGAGGTAGAACTAGACCCGGGATGTACCTATCTACTACTCAATAGAAAGAAAGGTATAGCGAAGGACCCAGCATGGGCTGAGTTTTTGTCTAATGCTCTAAATGCTGCCGATCTTTTTGTGCATATCCCCAAAGAGACGGTTATTGATTTGGGCGTATTGCATGCTTACGGCATCAAACCAGGTTGGTACGATATCAAGTTAAAAGTCCCAGTATGTCCACCAGCCGATACTAAGCCTTCGATTAAATTAGCATATCAATGCCAACACCCTATGTTTCCTACGCTTGCCAAGGCCATTGTTACGGTACTCAAGCAATATAACGTCGATGTGGAGCTTTTCGGCTATGAAACCGATCCACCACATGCGGATGACGTGGATATTTGGATTAACCCTATGGGAATTGCAAATAACAGAGACGATGCGTTGGCATGCTGGCTTATGGATTACAGTTTTCTTGATGAATCGAGCCCGGCAGAAGACTTTGATCAATGGTGTCATATGATTGATCGTTGGCGCTCAGGTGAATTTGAACAATTCCCGGCAAGGCAGCTTGGTAAACAACTGGTACAAAGCAACCAGTTGATACCTATGTTCCACTGTTGGTTAGGAGTAAATAAAGACCAGTGCGGTACCTTACAAAACGCGAAGTGTAATGCGCTTGGTTGGTTCGATTTTAGCCAAGTTTGGGTTAAACCTGACGTTGACTAATAAGCGAATAGCTTCAGCAAGGGAATAATAATGCAAACCGTCTTAGTGACATTAATTACGCTGGTGGCCTTTGCGGCAAATTCCGTGCTTTGTCGATGGGCATTGATGGATCAAACCATCGATCCTTTGAGTTTTTCTGTTATACGCATTTTATCTGGCGCATTTACTCTATTGATTTTGCTAGGTATAGCGTCCCAGAATAGCAATAACACAACTGAATCTAGTCCTATATCGCTGTTTTCTAAGCTCAAATCTCAATTCAGTCTAGTCTCCATATTGTCATTGCTTGTTTACATGTTCGGTTTCTCTTTTGCTTACTTAGAGCTGGGAGCAGGGCTTGGCGCGTTAGTTCTGTTTGTTGCGGTGCAATTTACCATGATCGCGGCTCATCTCATCTCAGGCAATAAGATGTCCTTAATTGAGTGGGCTGGCTGTTTGCTCTCTGTTTCAGGGCTTGTTTATTTGCTAATGCCGACCAGTTCAACAATTACACCTGATTTAGTTTCAATCTCTCTAATGTCATTGGCGGGTATCGGGTGGGGTATTTATACCTTGGCTGGCAAGCGATCTTCAAATGCCCTGATGCCAACAACGGCTAACTTTGGGTTCTGTTCTTTGATTGTCTTGGTGTTCATATCACCGTGGCTCGTAGCACCAAGTAAAGCTCTTGATATTTCGATGTCTGAACAAGGGATCATTTATGCCGTGTTGTCTGGCTCTGTCGCTTCAGGTGTGGGTTACAGTTTATGGTACTACGTAGTGAAGAAGCTCAATACTGTTGTGGCATCAATCGCAAAGCTTTCGGTTCCGGTTATTGCAACACTCGGTGGCGTACTGTTGCTCTCGGAGCCTCTCACCATGCAATTCGTTATTTCATCAACCACCATATTAGTCGGCATAAGCTTAGTGCTTGTAGCGCCTAAACTTAAACAATAAGAATCAGCACGTTACCTTTATGGCGAAACCAAACAAGAAGCAACCCACGAAAACCGTTCAAATATTTTGCTCGAAGTGCAAAACACAGTTATTCAAATATCGAAAAGGCGGTAAGGGTGCGCTCGTAAAATGTTTTAAGGAAAGGATTGTCGAAGACTTTACGACAGAGCCCTGCATTTGCCCTGAATGTGGAATTGAGTTTGCTCGAGATACCTTAGTACGAGGTACACCCGCATTTAAGTTCGTGGGTGGTAAGGTCACGATGAAATAGCCTTGAAGCTAAAACACAAAAAATGCCACAACGTAAAGCACGTGTGGCATTTGAAATTGTATCTTTAATAACTGAGTTAACGCAGTGCTTGGCTACACTTTAGTGCGCCCTTGAACCTTGAGAAGCAGCAGTGAGACGATCGCTCCAGTCGTATCACATAGCATGTCTTTTTGCGCATCCCAAATATCACCTTGTGATCCAAGGAAAGCGATACCTTCATCACCACCTGCGATTTCTGCATACCACCACTCAATAATTTCATAACCTGCCGCAACACTCATGATGGCAAACAGTGCAAAGAAGCACGCAATCACGGGCTGAGCCAGCTTCTTACGAATAAGATACTCAGCGAGCGGGTAGGCATAAAGTCCAATAGAGAAGTGTGCGACTCTATCAAAATTGTTGCGCTCAGAGCCAATTAACTGATTAAACCAATCGAACGGTACTTCTGCAAAAGTGTACTTAGCGCCAATCGTGTGCAGTGCCAACCAAATGAACATCAGAACATAAGCCGTTTTTGAAAACGTTAATTTTGTCGATAACCACCAAATACCGACAAGAATCAATAGGGCGGGTACGATTTCTGCGATCCAAACTGCTCTTGAAGACGGCGCAAACGCTGAGAATAGAAAAACAACGAGATACAACGCAGTAAGCGAGAGTAGAGGTCTATTTTGAGCAAGTGGCGTAATTGTCATCATCAGATCCTATATAAGTTTTATGTATAGTTACACAATAATGAACACTGTTCAATTGAGTTTTAATTACCAAAATTGTTGAAAAGTGGCGTTATCGCCCAGTATCTAGACAAACGGTTGCGAGAGTTTCACTAAAGTTTGATTTACAACAAAGCGAACCATAAAATCCCCGTATCACTACATAACAAGAAAGAAAGTCATGAAACTGGAAACTGTCGATTATCTTGCTGACGACGCAGCAGAACAATTTGTTCGCTCTTTACGTGAAACTGGATTTGGCGTACTGAAAAACCACCCAATCCCGAAAGAGCTTGTTGAGTCAATTTACGAGAACTGGTACCAATTCTTTATCTCTGAGGAGAAAGAGAACTTCCACTTCAATGTTGAAACACAAGATGGATATTTTCCACCTTCAGTATCTGAAGTTGCAAAGGGCCACACGGTAAAAGACATTAAAGAGTACTTCCACGTGTACCCTTGGGGTCAAATTCCTGAGCAGCTTAAAGAGCAGATTCTAGATTACTACCAACGCGCTAATGCTTTTGCTCAAGAGCTATTAGGTTGGGTTGAAGCTCACGCACCTCAAGAAGTACAAGGAAAGTTCTCTATCGCTCTATCAGAAATGATCAACGGCAGCGAACAAACTCTACTTCGCGTACTTCACTACCCACCGATGCAAGGTGATGAAGAACCAGGAGCTATCCGTGCTGCAGCACACGAAGACATTAACCTTCTTACTGTGCTACCTGCAGCGAACGAGCCAGGCCTCCAAGTTAAATCTAAAAACAACGAGTGGCTTGATGTGCCTTGTGACTTCGGCAACATGATCATCAACATCGGTGATATGCTTCAAGAAGCGTCTGGTGGCTACTTCCCATCAACGACTCACCGTGTAATTAACCCAACTGGCGCACGCCAAGAAAAATCACGCATCTCACTGCCTCTTTTCTTGCACCCTAAACCAGAGGTGGTTCTATCTGAAAAGTACACAGCAAATGAGTACCTAATGGAGCGCTTAAGAGAATTAGGCGTTATCTAATTAGTCAGACTTCATACTCTAAAGGCCAGCATCATGCTGGCCTTTTTGTTGTTTGAACAATTAACTAATTGAAATTTATTTAGTTTGAAACTCGACAAACCACGACAGATCGCTTTCAATTAATAATACACACAAATGCATATGGTAACGGGCCCAATTAATCATGTTAGACAACCCAGAATCATCGAGCCACCAAGACGTGAGTCGTCATTTTTATGCTCATATGGAAAACCCGTTACTCTGGCCAATAATGGAAGTGCTCAAACAAAAGCCAAGTGGGTGGAAAGTGCATACCTTGGCCACGCACCTTAATGAACTCGGTTTCGTTCCAGTATTAGACCAAACCCCAGAGAAGGAGTTATTCAAGAAGAACTTCTTAATCATGAATGCGCTATACCAACTGCAAGAGACACTCTACCCAGATAATTGGCTTCAAGTTCAGGCGATGGACATAGAGCTAATGTGTGGCCGGTATCATGGAAGTACACACGCTATTGACCACCAAGACCCGTTGCGTGAGTACTATATCGACTGGTCAAACTATGAGGCCGAAGAGGGTGAAGTTAGAAGGCTATTGAATGAGTTTTGGACTCGATATAAAAAGTATGTCGGTGGTGTCGAAACAGACATGGATCGAAGTCGAGCATTGAGTCTGTTTGAATTACCGCTCGACGCTTCCCCAGAGGAAATTCGTAAACAATGGAGAAGGCTAGCGCTTCGCTGGCACCCAGATAGAGATAAAGGTAACACGGCTCAGTTTCAAAGATTGTGCGAAGCGTGGCACGTCTTGCGAAGCTAAATTGTCCCGCTGGATGTATTGTGGTTTATGAACAACAAAGCCCCACTTGTCTAAAGTGGGGCTTCTTACGCTTTGTCAGTTATGAGTGATCTTTATTCACACCGCTTTTGTGTTCGAATGCATAATCAAGCACTTTGCGGATGTAAGGTGCAGCGACCTTAGAACCACCATTTCCATGTTCAATAACAACAGTGGCAACGTAATTCGGATGTTCATAAGGCGCAAAGGCAGTGTAGAGCGCGTGGTCGAGTAGATGCCTTTCGAGCTCTTTAGAGTTGTACACCTGATCTTTTGCTAAGCCAAATACTTGAGAGGTACCAGATTTACCACCACTTGTGTACTTGGTTCCTTTAAACGCTCTTCTACCGCTACCACGACTACCATGGTTCACTAATCGCATCGCATTGATCGACACATCCCAGATCTTGTCTGGCACTTCATCAATAGATGGCATTTGCTTTGGTTCTACTAGCTGTTGCGTCTCAAAGTCTTCACCATGATCGAGTATTGCTCGCAGTATATGGGGAGGCATGACCTTACCGTGATTGACTAACACAGAGGTTGCTTTCGCAAGTTGCAGCGGGGTTGAAGTCCAGTACCCTTGTCCAATACCGATCGGTACTGTGTCACCTTGATACCAAGGAGTTCGGTAGCGCATCATCTTCCAATCTCGAGTCGGCATATTGGCGTTACTTTCTTCGTATATGTCGATGCCTGATGGCTTACCAAAACCAAAACGGTTCATCCATGTACTGATCCGATCGATACCTAAGTCAAATGCCACTTGATAGAAAAATGAATCCACCGACTCTTCGATTGCTTGTGTTACGTCAACCGGACCATGGCCCCAACGCTTCCAGTCACGCCACGCTTTGGAGTTAGACTTAGAACCGGGGATACGCCAAACACCGTGGTCATTACGAATGGTATTTTCTGAAATTACATGCTCTTCCAAGCCTGCAACAGCCATGAACGGCTTAACAGTAGAAGCAGGGGGATAAACACCTAACGTCGCTCTGTTTACCAATGGATGAGCAGGGTCATTAAGAAGTGTTTGATAATTCTTGCTAGAAATGCCATCAACGAATAGGTTAGGGTCGTAACTCGGGCTTGATGCCATAGCCAAAACACTGTTGTCTTTCGGGTCTAGGACAACAGCACTGCCAGTGCGATGATCAAGTTGTTCGAACACATACTTTTGCAGTTCAAGATCAATGTTGAGTACGATGTCTTTACCAGCAACAGGCGGAACGTACTTTATCGTTCTGACGATGCGGCCTCGGCTATTTACCTCAACCTCTTGATAGCCTTTTTGTCCATGAAGTATGTCTTCATAGTATCGCTCAACGCCGAGCTTACCAATGATAGTCGTCGCTTGATAATTCGCTTCTTTACCTTGTTCTTCCAGTTTTCTTAAATCGTTGTCATTGATGTGTGCAACGTAGCCTAATACATGGGTCAGTACTTCACCGTTAGGGTAGAAACGCTTTAAGCTGGTATCGATTGTCAGTCCTGGAAACAAGTATTGGTGAACCGAGAATTTTGCGATCTCTTTTTCCGTCAGGTTCTCTAACAGGGTAACGGGCTTAAAGCGGCGGGTATTGCGGTAACGCTTTTTAAAACGCGTAATTTGTTCTTTATTCAGCGGGATGTACTCGTTGAGTTTGCTGAGCATCTCATCCACATCTTTTGTTTGCTCTGGGATCATGGTGAGAGAAAAGACCAGTTTGTTTTCAGCCAGCAACACACCATTTCTGTCGTAAATTAACCCTCGCGTAGGGGCAATCGGGAGCACTTTAATTCGGTTCCCGTCGGCGCGGGTTTGGTAGCTATCAAAGTTTTGAACTTGAAGTCGGTATAGGTTACCGACTAAGACGAGAGTGAAAAGCAGAATACCTATGAATGCGACAATAACACGGTTTCTAAACAGGTTTACTTCACTTTTATGATCACGCATTTTTACGCGTTTGTGGTACATCAAATCTTAGCCTGTTACATTTAGTTACACTTGTTTAGGCGGACTTTACCATAGCTTCGTAAAAATAATGTCATGTTTTATGAGCTTCTCAAAGATAACCAGAGTTATATAAATTATGGGAAAGGAAGTGAAGGGCGATAACCAGCTTATTTATCGTGCACAAAGTTCGTTACTTAACATTTGTGGTTTGATAGAACGCTTTCTAGGACGAGTAGAAATAAAAACGGCCCCATTTGTGGGGCCGAAAAGTTGTGTTTAGTTGAGTAAAACTTAGTTCGAAGGCTTGAACTGAGATTTGCGCATGCGGTTAAGAGCAGCCATAACATCCAACGTTCTTGGTTTCGCTAGGTCACCGTAGTTAGGCATATTTTGGTGCCAATCGTTATCTAGAATCGCGTTAAACTCTTTTGCTGGATTATTTGACCAACCAGGCGTTTGTGCAAACTGGAACCAAGCCCAACCAATCGCGTTGACTTCAGAAGTTGACTCTAGCTGCTCAAGAGCAGAAAGGTCGGCAAACTCTTTACCAAAACGCAGAGATTCCTTACCTTTAGCACTCACGCGGAACTTTCCATCAGTAAGAATGTTCATTAGTGAAGCACGGTTCAGTGAGCGAGGAACAAACATCTCCAACGGTGTTTCGCACTCGTTAGTACGTTGGGTAGGGTGCTGAGCAATAACATCTTTTGCTTTATCTGTCACATCTACCGCTTGGTAGTCGTGCATTTGGATCACGGTGTCTGCTACATCTAGGTAATCACCCGAGCCACCCATAACGACGATAGTAGAGATTTCCATTTCATCACGTAGCTGGCCAATACGGTCAACAAGCGGAGTAATGGGCTCGTCACCTTTTGAAACCAATGCCTGCATACGCTCATCACGGATCATGAAGTTAGTCGCTGACGTATCTTCGTCAATCAATAGGGTTTGAACACCGGCTTCAATCGACTCTTGTAGCCAAGCCGCTTGAGAAGTAGAGCCCGAAGCATCTTGAGTACTGAAATCAGAGGTATCTTTCTTCATTGGAAGATGATTGATGTAGTTTGACAGATTTAAGCTGTGCACACATCGGCCATCTTCAGCGCGAATCTTCATTGTATCAATGGCAGTCACGATGCCTTCACGGCCATCACCAGGAATATGATTGTAGATAGAGCGTTCAACCGCATTCAATAGTGTCGATTTACCGTGGAAACCACCACCAACGATTAATGTAATCCCTTTAGGAATACCCAAGCCTGTTACATCACCTTGGTTTGGCGTGTTTAACGTAACGCTCAGTGACTCTGGCGCTGTAAATGGAACCGCATCTTTCATTGGAAGATCACAGTTACCCGCGATACGTGGTAATACACTGCCATTTGCCACAAATGCCGATAGGTTGTGCTCATCTAGCTGTGCACGCAGCGCTTCTTGGTCTTCGATTGTTTCACAGTGCTTGATCATTGCGTCTATGTTTAGCTCACGCTCAAGCGTTGCGCGACGGATAAACTTCGGCAAGTAGAATGTGATGATGTTGTTTGCTTTCTTCGCAAGAATGCTACGACCATCAGCAGGCAGGTTAATACGGAAACGAATTTCGATACCGTGCTCAGTAAACACGACTGCAGTGTTGTCGAGTACTGTTTGACCCGTTAATGCGATAGAAACGGTCGCTTCTTGTTTTGCGAACTCAGCAAAGCTGCGAGCAATAAAATCACGAGCTGCTACTTGGTATTCGTAAGATTTTTCTTTCAGCCAATCTAACCCGGTCAACGACCACGCGCGTGTTGCACGAAAACGAGAGGCTGACGCGTACGGGTCACCTTGAATGTGGTCGATGTGTAATTCAAAATCAGCAAAGTCGTATTGACCTTTAATTTGTTGATATGCACGGTAGTTTTGTTTTTCGAGCTTTTTAAGCTTTGCAGTCAACTGATCCATAACGAGGAATGCCTATATAAAGGGGAAAGATAAAAACAGAAAGGCGGCGATTATAAAAATCACCACCTATAGAGTAAAGAGAAACTAGGTTTAAATCCAAAACTAACGGCTATTTTTCACTTTAAGCGTAACGAGTTGTCCCTAAATAGTTTTGATTGACTAAGCTATGCTCGAATTCTTGGCATGGCATTGGTCTGCCATAAAGGTAACCCTGGCCAACGTCACAGCCCTCATCAATAATAAACTGCTCCTGAACTTCTGATTCAATCCCTTCAATCATCACTTTCAGATCCAACTTTTTCGCGATCTGGACGATGGAACGGACAATCTCAGAGTCTTCACTCGAGTCGAGCATCTGGTCGATGAAACTCTTATCAATCTTGATTGCATCAAATGGGAACTTCTTAAGATAACTGAATGACGCGTAGCCGGTTCCAAAGTCATCCAGTGACAATGTCACGCCTATGTCATGCAATGTTTCAAGCGTGTTCTTTGCCACCACTTCATCAGCAATGAGTCCGCTTTCTGTCACTTCGAGCTCTAAGAAATGAGGTTCAAGGTGATAGGTTTCCAGTAAATGGACGACTTGCTCGGCAAAGTGCGCGTTCTTGAGCTGCACCGCGGACACATTAACCGCCATCTTAAAATCTTCAACGTATTCAGACCATTCTTTGGCTTTTTCAATCGCATTACGCAGTACGAAGCTTCCGACTTCGAAAATCAATCCGTTCTGCTCGGCCATGTGAATCAAGGTTTCATTGGATATGTCTCCCAAAACGGGGTGACGCCAGCGGAGCAATGCTTCAGCACCGACCCAACGATGGGTTAGCGGGCATACTTTGGGTTGGAAGTAGAGCATTAAGTCATCGTTACGTACCGCTTGCAGCAAGTAACCTTCGATCTTGTTGATATGACTTTGCTCTTCAGTGTGAGATTGGGAGTAATAAGCAAACTTTTGCCCGGAATCCTTGCAGGCCAGCATAGCCTCTGACGATTTCTGCAGAATACTCTCAGCATCGTCTTCGTTATTAGTAGTAGCAATTCCGATAAATGCGTGCAGGTGAACCTTATCATTTTCGATAGCAAATTCAGAGTGACCGACTTTTACTAGAGTTTGGCAAAGCTCTTCGAGGCGATGATGCAAATCTTTAACACTGAACGCTAACACAAGATCCACAGAAGTAGGGCGCGCGGTTAACACCTCGATATCGGCAATGCTATCGATACGTTTTCGGTATTCAACTAATACTTGGTCCAGTGCTGTATAGCCGTATCGAGCTTGTATACGTCTGCCGTTGGTAAAACCGATGTGAATGACAGCAAATGAGCAATCCGTCAGCCTTCGTTGAGAAGAGAGCTTGTGGTTTAAACGCGACTCAAATGCACTACGATTTAAAAAGCCAGTTCCTAGATCATGATTCTTTTGGAAATTGATTTTTTGTTCAGCGGCTTTTCGCTTATCAATTTCTTGATTCAAGGAGTAATTCAAACTGGCGAGATCTTTGGTTCGTGTATACACCCGGTTTTTGAGGTCACGATTCATTTGAGTCAGTTTGGCGTGCTGAAAGAGGGTTTTAAGCTGGGACTCTATTGAGGTCCGAAAGCTTTCCAGAAGTTTAATGTAAGTCGGTGTGTAGTGATTTTCTTTAGAGTCCAAGATACAAATGGTGCCGAAAAGCTCACCATTCGGCCAAAGCAGAGGGATACCACAATAGGATATCAACCCTAGCTTGATGTCAGGATTGTTTTCCCATGCCGGGTCAGCGAGAGCATTGGGGACAAGAAGTTGCCGCTGAGACTCCATAACGGTTTCACAATACAGCCCGTTGCCTAATGTTTCAGAATCGCCCTTATTGTATGGGTTGTTCTCGCTACGACTAGTGGAAAAGACTTCGATGTAATTGGAATGAACACGCATAATAAGTGCTGCTGGCACTTGCGTTATTTGAGCCAACAGATCAACGATGTTCTGCCAACCGTGCTCCATATCGTCTGGAATATCTAAATCGAGAGTTTTTATTTTCTTCATATGACTCCGAGTCAATTATGCTAAATGCATCAACACATCCTGTGTTAATTATGATGAACCAAATAAACTGTGAATCTTAAGTTAATTAAGTATAAGAAATGTTGCACAAAAAAACCTCGGCAATTTTACAGAGGTTTTCAAATGTGAATACGGGTCTCAGTAATGAGATAAATTTCGACTAGGGCTTTAATTTTATAAAGTCTTCGCTATTCAATTTCTTACTGTAGTCTACCGATGGTTGTGCAAAACCGTTTAGTTGCAAGAATTCATCTTTAAATCCTTGGTAATCACCCAGAGTTTGGAAGTTATTTTCATCCATCTTGTTGAGCAACTTTGTCACATGGGCTTGTGTCTCTGGGTCTAGTTCCCAGTCGTCCATTCGTATCAACCGTTCGCCATCAAGTGGTACTTTAGATTGACCGTACAGCTTAGTGCTAAACAGGCGCTGCATTTGTTCGATACACCCTTCATGCGTCTGTTTCTCTTTCATCACTTTGTACAACGCAAGCAAGTAGGGGCTTAAGCCCGGGATGAATACGCTTGCTTTGGTAACCAACGCCTTACACACAGTCGCATAAGCGTTGCCTTCAAAGTTAGCTAATTCAAGGTTAAGCGCATGACTGGTTTGATGAAGATCGATTTTTGCACGACCTAGTGTACCATCGAGATAGATAGGGTGTGTGACTTCAGGGCCAACATAAGAGAAAGCGATAGTCTTACAGCCGGGAGCGATAGATTCGGCATTGATGAGTTCGTCGATCCAACTTTCCCAATCTTCGCCCCCCATCACTTTGAGTGTGCTTTTTGCTTCCTCTTCAGTGGCAGCTTCAAGCGTGTTGGTCACCCAATTATCGTGCTCAAGAGAAATGGTTGCGCCAGTTACGCTTTCACCAATAGGTTTAGTCGCAGAACGCCAGAATTCATCAGAATTGGGCTTGGGACGTACACCCGCAGCCAGACTGTAGATCACGAGATCGACTTCACCTTCGAAATAAGTTTCGATGGCTTCAACAACTTGTGCGCGGGTTTCTTGGGAAAAGGCATCGCCTACGATGTTAATAGCGGTGCGCTGCTCACGTTCCGCTTCTTTTTTGAAGTAGATGTTGTTGTACCAGCCGGCACTACCAAGAGATTTTTCGTTTGGGCCACGTTCGAATGAAACGCCAATGGTGGCGGCTTGAGCACCGCCAAAGGTAAGGGCGATACGAGCGGCAAGGCCAAAGCCTGAAGAAGCGCCGATGATCAATACTCGTTTAGGGCCATCTTTGATTTGCGGCGCACTCTTAACGAATCTAATTTGTTGCTTTACGGCTTCTTGACAGCCAAGAGGGTGAGCGCTTTTTGCTACCACACCCTTGATAATAGGTTCGATCAGCATAAATAACCTTACAGTTAACGGTGATATGCACTCAGGCTAACGTAAAGCTGTGTAAAATTTATTGAGCTAGACCATTAAAACCTAAAGATACTGATATAATTCTTCGGCGACAAATTCAGCAATCCAAGGTTGAGCTTCTGGTTTAGGATGCAAACCATCGTTCATCATCCACTCCGGTTTTAGGATGATGTGCTCTAGGAAAAATGGAAGCAGGGGTACATTTTGTTGATCAGCCAACGCTGCAAACACGTATTCAAACTGCTGGTTGTAACGCTTGCCATAATTAGGTGGGATTTTAATTTGCATCATAATTGGTCTCGCACCCGCCGCTTTTATCTGCTCGATGATTTGATCTAAGTTTGAAGACATCAGCTTCGGTGGGAAGCCACGAAGACCATCGTTGGCTCCAAGCTCAATAAGGACGGTGTCTGGAGCGTGTTCCTCTAGTAGCTGGGGTAAACGAGCTAAACCGTTACCTGTTGTGTCGCCAGAGATACTGCCGTTGACCACGGTAACCGCTTTATCATGTTTCGCTAACGCATCTGGTAACAAACTTGGCCAACTCTGTTTGATATCCATGTTGTAACCAGCACTCAAGCTGTCACCAAGTATCAGTAACTTCGAATCTTGAGCTGACGCAGACCCTTGAGCCAAAGAAGTAGTAGAAAAGAATATAAATAATAAAAAGGAAATTAGTCGAGTCATGCATACATCCATCATTAAAGCAGAAGCTGTTTCCAAGACAGTGTCTACTAATCAAGAACATTTAACAATCCTAGAGCACGTCGATATTGATATTCGTGAAGGTGAAACAGTCGCGATTGTCGGTACATCTGGGGCAGGTAAATCGACCTTGATGACACTGCTGGCTGGCCTTGATGTCCCTACCAAAGGCGAAATCCATTTATTGGGACAACCACTTTCACAGCTAGATGATGAAGCCAGGGCGAAAATCCGAAGTGAATCGGTAGGATTTGTTTTTCAAAGTTTCTTATTGATTCCGAGCTTATCAGCGCTGCAAAACGTGACACTACCATGCTTACTAAAAGGCGAAGATGAAGACATTGAACGCGCAACTGCGTTACTTGAGTCGGTTGGCTTAAAAAACAGGCTCGATCATCTACCATCTCAGCTATCAGGTGGAGAACAGCAGCGTGTAGCTTTGGCACGTGCGTTCATGATCAAGCCCAAAATCCTATTTGCTGACGAACCAACTGGTAACCTGGACCAACAAACCGCGGCCAAAATCGTCGAGCTACTGTTCGAACTGAACTCTTCTCACGGCACCACACTAGTACTGGTGACACACGATCCTAAGCTAGCACAACGATGTCAACGAACGCTTAAGATGCATGTCGGACAGATAGAGGAAGTCTAAATTGAATTCATCAAACGGACTTAACAAGCGCCTGTTTTCATGGAGCATTGAAGAGATTCGACATGGTCAACTATGGCCGGTATCGATCGCTTTAACACTGATCATTGCCTGTGTTTTCGCATTATCAGCATTGGCTGAGCGCATGGAACAGGTCATCGTAAAACAGGGGAAAGATGCACTGACTGCTGACAGCGTGTTCATCTCAGCAAACCCAATCCCGCAAGCATTATTAGATGTCACTCAAGTTGAGCCGTTAGAAAGCTCTCAATTAACCCGCTTTTCAACTATGGCATTTAGCGATAACTCGATGCAGTTGGTGACAGTTAAAGCGGTGGAGAGCAACTATCCATTGCGTGGTGAAATGTTACTAGAAGGTGCAGACAATGCATCGAGCAATCACGTTGAACCCGGTGAGTTGTGGCTGGACGAACGTATTTTCGCGCAGTTGGAAGTTGAAATAGGTGACAACGTCACTATTGGAGATGCCGACTTAACCATAACAGGACGAATCACCCAAGAGCCAGGGTTAAGCTTCAACCCATTCCAACAGATGCCTGCGGTACTGATTCATAATAATGACATCGACGCGACAGGGGCTATTCAACCGGGAAGCCGTGTAAGTTTCAGACTGTTCTTAAACGGTGATGATGCAAAACTTAAAGCAGCTCAAGACAGTATCGAATTAACGCCAAGCGATCGTTGGCGTACGCAAGATTCAGCAAGCCGCACTAATGATATGTTTGAAAGCACCACCCAATACTTATCACTAACGGTCGCTATTGTCGTGATTATGGCTGCGACTACCTTGGTATTGACGTGCCAACATTATGTAGCTAGCCGCCGCAAGACCATCGCCATGCTGAAGAGTTTGGGCGCAAGCAAACCATGGATCATTAAGTGGCTATCAGTACAAGTTTCACTACTGGTCGCTATTGGTGCCGTCCTAGGTATCGCGATTGGGATCGGACTAGAGTTTCTTCTTCGTATTCCGCTTGGTGGCTTATTGCCTTCTCCGCTTCCTAGCTATGGTATCGAGCCTGCTATTCTTGCAATCTTATCCAGTGTTTTAATTGGTGTGCCTGCACTTGGCATTCCGTTGATTGGGTTGGTAAATACCTCTGCGATTAGCGTGATTCAATCAAGCCATAAGACACGCGATAGCTATAAGAAATTCGCTTTGCTGTTGGTGCCTATCATCCCAATGATGTTGATGTATGGTGACAATTTATTGGTGTGGATTGTTTTAGCCGGTATTGCGTGCCTATTTTTGGTTCTGGCCCTAGTTAGTACGTTTGTACTGCGCCTGTTTGGCAAGCTTCCGACATCGACATCAATGCGCTTAGCTTTAAGTCGAATTAATCGTACGCCGCTTGCAACGGGCATACAATTTGGCTCGTTAGCGCTTTCGTTGATGTTGCTGTCGATTATCTGGTTGGTGAGAAGCGATCTGTTGTCAGACTGGCAACAAACCCTGCCTGAGAATGCACCCAATGCATTTGCACTGAATATCGCCAGTTATGAGAAAGACAGCTATTTGGAAACCATTGATGCTAACGGAGTCGAGCGTACTCAAGCTTTCCCGATCATTCGTGGGCGACTAACAACAATCAATGGTGTCGTAGCATCTGAATATAGCGAGACATCTGAACGAACTGATGCGCTAAGCCGTGAAATCAACTTCACGTGGGGCGACTCACTACCAGAGTATAATGAAGTGCTTGATGGCACTTGGACGAAAGAGCAGGGCGTGTCTGTTGAATCTGATGTAGCAGAACAACTAGGTTTGGAAATTGGAGACGAGCTCGCTTTCACCATCAATAGTCAAAAGGTATCAGCGAAGGTTAACAGTATCCGTAAAGTAGAATGGCGTGAAATGAAGCCAAATTTCTACTTCATCTTTACTCCAGACGTCTTGAGCTCCATTCCTTCGACTTGGTTAGTGAGCTTTAGAGTCGAAGATCAGCACAACCAAATGCTCAACGAGCTCTCACGGAATCATCCAACCGTGAGTTTGATGGATATCCGTGTAATGGGCAGCAAGATCCAAGAGCTGCTTAAACAGATTGTTTGGTCGATTACCGTGTTGGCAGCACTTGGCGTCGTTGCAGGATTATTGCTTATTTTTACGCTCTTACGTCTTAGCTTATCTCAAAGGCAACAAGAGATACGTTTGTACCGTACGTTAGGGGCAAGCAAGAAAAGGATCCTTAACACTATCTGGTGTGAATATGGGCTAATGGCACTGGTAGCAGGCTCAATTGCTGCGCTAGGTTCTGAAATGAGCGTGGCAGGTGTGATGAGTTTCGGCTTTGAACTCTCGCCTTCGCTTCATCCGATGTTGTGGGTTGTTTTACCTGTGCTGACCTTTATCACACTGGCCGCTGTTGTGAACAGCTTAATTAAGCGTCTATTGGCTCCTGTAAACAAGGATTTTGGATAGTTGAGATAGAAAACCTTAAATAGATTGTTGAAACGGTCTGATTGTGAATTTTTATACTAAGGCGAAAGCTATTTATAGAATTCACGGTTAGGCCGTTTTTTATTTGACCAACGGCTAGCACAACTTAGGCATTTAGCACTTTAAAATTGACATTTTTTAGCATTATTTGAAACGTATTGTGTATTTTTGTCGATTAAATGAACAGTGGTTAGTCCCTGTAAACAAAGGGTTTGCGCAACTTAGCATGAACGTTATCAACAGTTATCCACAAAAACGGTGGATAACTTTAGGGATAAGTTAACATGTTTGTTTTAAGAGTACTGAGGCAGCCTTTGTGTGGCGTCACTTAGGACAAATTTGACTGTTAGAATAACCTCGAAAACAGTATTGGGAGTTATTGAGTCAAGAGATTATTTAAGTTTTTTACGTAAGTTCAACGAACCACCAAGCTAAGACCTTGATAAAAATGTGTTTTAATTCATCGTCGAACAAAAGTAGAATAGTGGCAGTTAATCTTATTCTACAGAACACGATGAACCACAACAAAACGGATACAAATCAAGCTTCTATTGCCATTGTCGGCGGTGGTATAGCCGGAACAACAAGCGCTATTCACTTCAGTGAGTTGGGTTTTAAGGTCACTATATTGGAAAAAGGGCCAAGTTTGGTTAATGGTCCACCGATTTGCCACCTACATGCTGGCGGCAATTTGTATCGAGATATTTCTGTAGAGCAGTGTCTCCAATTGCTCACACAATCAATTGACACCGTCCGTTTGTTCCCTCACACGATCAATATTCGTCCAACTGTCATAGCCGTTCCACACAGCGATGGTGGGGAGCCATTGGACTTGCTTCCTCGTCTCAAGATAATAAAAGACGCTTATGCTGAACTCGTTAAGCAAGACAAAAACAATCAAGTACTTGGGGACCCTGAAGAGTACTACAAGCTTTATGACAAAGATGAGTTATTGGCACTAGCTAAACTAACGCAGCCACTGAAGCCAACAACGCTTGATGAGTGGTGTATTCCTTTCGCCAAACATACTGATTTAGAAACGCTTAAATATCCCGTTGCTATGGTTCAAGAGTATGGTTGGAGTGTATTCCGACTGTCTGCGACGGCTCAACTCTCGTTAGAACAACAGCCAAATTGTACAGTGTTGACCAACAGCCGCTTACAATCGGTTCAATCTACGGGACAAGGTTGGTCATTAACCTACACGGACATTGATAACAAAAGCCGCACACTAACCACCGATTATTTGATTAATGCCAGCGGCTTTGAAACCGGCATCGTAGATGACTTTGTAGGTTCGAAACAGCAGCGACTTGTTGAGTTTAAAGCCGCTTATGTGACGAAGTGGCCATATTCCCAAGAATGTAAGGAAGAGTGGCCTGAGGTTATCTTTCATGGCCCACGAGGCACACCACAAGGTATGGCTCAATTAACACCATACGCCGATGGAGTATTCCAGCTTCATGGTATGACGGAAGGGATCACTCTGTTTGAAGGCGGCTTGGTTTCATCTTCTACAGGCTCTTCACAGCCTCAGCTGCCTTCTAAGCTACTGAAGAAAATCGTATCTGGTTGGAGTGAAGAACAGCTAGAGCTAAGAACACGTGCGGCGATTACCCATATGTCTCAGTTCATACCAAGCTTTAGCTCTGCACAAGTTGGTGGTAAGCCTCTATTTGGAGCGCAGCAAATTCCGGGGACCGACCCAAGCCTACGCGCTTCAGATGTCTCTTTCTGCGGCGAGCGTTATGCAAGGCTTGAGGTAGTAAAGGCGTCTTCAACATTAGAAGCAGCGCAAAAGGTGGCTCAACACTGGTTCGATATTCCCGAGTCTGACTCGATTGAAGATACACACTCAGTGACAATGTCACTTAATTTAAACGATATTGAAAATAAAGCGATAGGGTTGACCCAAGAGCGTGGATACCCAAATGCGCTGGCGAAAGTTTCAGGCCAAGGCCACCACTAAAACGAAGAATCGGCTTACTTAGGTAAGCCGATTTTTTATCCTTTGACAATCACCACTGTGAACGGTGGCTGAAAGCTCATTATCAATAACCGAAGAATCGTGCCCACTGACACCACACATCTTGCAACCCCAAGCGATCCCCCTTACTAAATGAAATCTGATGCCCAGGCTTTGCTTGCGCTAAACGCGGCAAGTCAATTCTTGCAACACACCCGATCTTTGGATAACCGCCAATTATCTGCCTATCATTAAGCAGAACAATAGGTTGCCCATCTTGTGGTACCTG
The DNA here is from genome assembly GCF_016406055.1 of Vibrio sp. IB15. Taxonomy (NCBI): domain Bacteria; kingdom Pseudomonadati; phylum Pseudomonadota; class Gammaproteobacteria; order Vibrionales; family Vibrionaceae; genus Vibrio; species Vibrio sp. IB15. The sequence continues at coordinate 8,243 of NZ_JAEFCE010000031.1, read as the reverse complement.
GATCGCACCCAGCGCAATGCCTTCGGATAACAGTGAGATATCTGGAGAGTGAACCGATTCACCACTAAGACGATAACCCATGCGATTCGAGTTTTGGTCCACAGTATAAAGAGAGCTATAAAATGTCTCTTTAGCTAATTCAGAAAATTGTTCGCTCTGATAGCCTTCAATCACTCTCAAATTGACCGGTAGGTTGTAATCTGGTGTGTATCGAAAAGTTACACAGAGAGGTCTAAAGTGCTTTGCAAGAGGGTGCTTAGTGAAGCCTAATTGGTACCCAGATTGGCACGCTTCACCGTCTTGAGTTAATCCACCGATTTTTTCACGAGTTACCGTTGCACAACTGTTGAGTACGACGGGAACATCAAAGCCCCCTTTAATTGCGAGATAAGCTCTTAATCCATTCTTTGGTAAGCCAAACGAAAGCATTTGCCCTTTAAACGCTTGAAATGTACTCCAGTTGGCCAGCGGTTTTCCATCCAAAGTCGCCTGTAGATCTCCACCGCAAATCGCCATCTCGCAATCGTCATTAACCTTTAGCGTGCATTGGCCAAGAGTGATTTCTAAGGCTGCACGATTAACAGGATTTGCTAATAAATGATTAGCCCAACTGTAGGAATAATCATCTACGGGTCCACCTTGTGTTAAACCTAGATGAGAAACGCCAAAACGTCCGAAATCTTGAATCAAACTTAAAGGTCCCGGTTTAATAACGGTGAGTGTCGCCTTATTGATTGATTTAGCCATTGCCGACATCTCCTCCAAGTTCAATGAATTCTTGCCTTGAAATTGCTTTAAAACGAACAGAATCACCTACATTGAGTAACGAGAGTTGTCCTTGTGGATTACGTGAACCATGCTGTTGGCTACCGTCGAGCTGGCTATGATCAAACAATGACAAAGGGCAGTTGCCAATAATGTTCCAGCCACCTGGTGAGTCAGATGGGTAAACCGCAGTTTTTGAGTCTGCTATCCCGATACTGCCTTTGGGCACACATAGCCGTGGAGTGGAATGACGAGGTAATACCAACGGCTCAACAACATCTGACATGAATGCAAATCCAGGAATGAATCCGATAGCGCTAACACTGTAGATCTGAGAGGTATGATATTGAATGATATCGTCCAGCGATAAGCCTTTCGCTTGGTACTTATCTAAATCAAGGGCAGTGTCAGTAGAGTAGTAAGCAGGGAGTTCGATTGCATTACGCGTATTACTTGTTATCGAAAGCGTAGTAACTGCCTCTTTCAGCATCGAATTGAGTTGAGCAATGAGGTGTTGCTCGGAGATTCGATAGGGTAAGTAATCGATCAGTAACGTGTTATAGGCTGGCGTGACATTCATCAATACTGTGGCTAAGCTCTGGCGAATAGCATCTGAAAAGTGGGCCATGTATTGAGCGCTAACCACGCTTGAACGATTTACTGAAGGCAGTAACGTAACAAGTACGCTGCACTCAGCGACGGGCGTGATATTAAATTCTATCTGATTATTCGTCATTTCCTTTCCATACGTTCTATTTCAACGTCCGTGTTTAGCGAGGCATGAGAATGTCGACTTGTCTCAGTCAAAGAGCAAGAGCACACTCACGCCATACTGATACTAATTAAATGCGTTAAGGTCTTGGCGAATTTTTCTAATTAATGCGATGGATTGGGGGTTATCACCATGGACGCAAATCGTATCGGCTTCAATAGGTAGTCTTTCACCTTCGATAGTCGTTACCGAGCCGTAATTGACGATTTGCATCACTTGGTTATAGATATCGTCTTGATTCACGTACACCGAACCTTTTTGTGTTCGTGGTGCGAGGTGGCCGTTATTTAGGTATGCACGATCTGCAAACGCTTCGAATAAAAGGGGGAGATCGTGGTCGTCGGCAATATCTAGATATTGTTGGTTGTCAGAGGAAGAGAGGATCATCAGTGGGATATTAAATTCAGCTACCGCTTGCGCCACCGCATTAAAAATATCGGTGCTCGACATCATATCGTTATAAAGCGCACCATGAGGCTTTACGTAACCAACGTTAGTATGGTGATAACGGCACAGGGCTTGTAATGCGCCCATTTGATAACAAACGAGCTCACTGATCTGCTCCATAGTATGTGGGATAGATCTACGACCGAATCCGACAAGATCTTGATAACCCGGATGAGCACCAATTTGAGTATGGTAGTGCTGAGCAAGCTTTATCGTTTTCGACATGACGTGTGGATCGGACGCATGAAAGCCACAGGCAATGTTGGCCATATCTACCCATTCCATGACCGATTCATCATCGCCCATCTTCCAATTGCCGAAACTTTCTCCCATGTCGCAATTAAGCAATATCTTCGTTGTCACTTGCCGTCATTCCTTTAGGTTTAGATATCTAACGACACTCGTACAAATGACGAAATGAAACAGTGACCTGATTCAAATTTTTGCTACTTTGCATTTATTGGTACGATATTTCATATATGGTTCATCCATCAACAAAGAAGAACCATTTTATCTTTATATTAGGTGAACGCATGATTTCCCGCCCAATTAGCTTAGGACTAGCATTAACCACATCGGCCTGTGTGGTGGCTCAGGGGAACTCTTTAGATCAACTCATGTCGATGAGCCTTGAAGAATTGTCGATGTTAGACGTTGAGATGGAAACGGCATCAAAAGTGACTCAAAAGCTCACGGATATTCCGTCGTCCGTGTATGTGCTTTCGAATGAGCGTATTCAACGTAGCGGTGCTAAGACCATTGCGGAAGCGTTGAAGCTCGTGCCGGGTCTAAAAGTCACTAAGTTCAACGAAACTTCATGGTTTGTATCTGCTCGTGGCTTTCATGATGGCTTATACAACAAAATGCTGGTAATGATGGATGGACGAAGTTTATTTAGCCCAGTGTATGGCGGTACGTATTGGAGCGACGTTGACTATGTTCTTGCCGACATTGAACGAATTGAAGTATTAAAAGGGCCTGGAGGAACAATTTGGGGTGGTAATGCGGCTAATGGCGTCGTTAACATTATCACGAAATCAGCCAGTGAAACCCAAGGTACTTATATCTCAGGTCTTACCTCGAATACTGACAATTATGAGCTCAGTGTCAGGCAAGGGCTTAGCTTTAACGCTAGTGTCAATGCGAAAGCCTTCTAAAAATACCGAGAAGAGCCAACGTATCGTTCTAATGAATCCGAGAAATGGAAAGCGCAGTCCGCTGGTATGGTGTTTCAACCAAGCGACAGTGATCAACAATGGTCACTAAGAATCGGCGCTGAAAAGAGCTTTTCCGAATCAGAGTTGTATTCCGTCCAATACGATAGATCTGGTACGCTCGTTGATTACCAAGCTAATGATTTTGATAATGAAAGCCACTCTTTTTATCTGCAATTTAACGACTCTCGAAGCATAAGCGATACCTCGACCTTCTCATATTCGTTGTGGGGGGAATACAATGAAGATAACGCACCGGATGCACCTGGGAGCTATACCACGGTCGATTTTGATTCGACACTTATCAAGCAACTGTCGGCGACTCATCAAATCACTGTTGGTGGTGGGTTGCAATACCTGTATCTAGATTTTTCGTCGAGTCAGGTTAACGAGGTTGATTGGTACAATCCTGATTACTGCGGGCGTGCCTATGACGTAGAGAGCGCCAACGATTACATCGCCAATGCATTTATACAATCACAGGTACAATGGACTGAAGCACTGTCCGTTACCCTTGGTGCAAAGTTAGAGCATTTCACTCAAAATGACTCAACAGAGGTTTCACCTCAAGTGCGTGGGTTATACAAGTTGAATCTTAGCCATTCACTTTGGGCAGGGGTAAGTAAAGCGGTAGTCGCACCATCTTATATGGACAGCAATTCAGCCTATTACTTTAACAGCTACTATCCAGAGACCTCAGCAGCTATTTCGGATATGCCTATTCGACACTAGAAGGTAAGCGTAAAGGCGATGATCCGAACTCAAGCGCTCAAACCAGTGTCTATTACGATATCGACAATCAACATTTAGCCACAGTACAACTCATGTGGAGCATTACCGACAGTTGGCAATTTGATGTTATTGGTCAATACATCAACGTGAACTACCCAAATTACTGGGTTGCGGAAGATGGCACTCAATACTCATGGCAATCTTACCCACATGAACTCGTCTTTGATGCACGTCTAGCATGGAAAAAATCTCATGCCGCGCCATTAGTTGAAGTAGTGATTGAAAACATTGGAAAAGGCAGTGGCTACCAGGCTGAGCTCACTTCACCAAAGAGTGTTAATGAAGAGTCTGTTTATGTAAGGGTTTCTCATGAATTTTAGACGCTCAGCCAAGCGAGTCGTTTCGTGTATCGCTCTTGCATTTCCCTTATTCACCGCTCTCAATATAGGGGCTGCAGGTTTCCAGCCCTATGAAGTGAAAGCGGTCTACCTCTTCAGAATTGCCAACTTTATTCAGTGGAATGATGAAAACTTGATGGATACGGTTCACTTCTCTGTACTTGGGAACCAAAAAATAAACGATGCGCTTGTTTCCATTACTAACCAAAAGACGCTCCGTTCACTGCCAATCCAAGTCCACCAAACGCTAACGCCACAGTGCAATATCACTTATTTGTCTGATGTGAATGGTCAGCTAAATAAACAGACTTACTCACCGAATATGGTCACTATTAGCGACGACGACGATTTTACCCAAAGGGGCGGCGTGATCGAGCTTATGCACGTTGACAACAAACTTAAGCCTAAAATCAATCTCACCAATGCTAAAAAGGTAATTACATCATAGGCTCAAACCTCCTTCGTATATCTGTAGTGGAGGGTAAATAATGCTGTCTTTCATCAATAATATCTCGATAAAAAACAAGCTTATCTTACCGATCATTCTGTTTGTATCGGTTGCCTTTGTGACTATTCAATCAATAAGTTACATTGTCACGTTCGAGCGAGAGAAACAGAACCTGATACAACGTGTTAAAGTGCTTGCTCAAGGGGTTGCGTACAACCTGCAAGCTGCAATATTGTTCGAAGACAAAGCGTCAGCTAACGAAATCTTATCCGCATTTGTCGCAGACGAAGATATCGTTCGAGTAAAGCTATTCGACACTCAAGAACAGCTCTTTGCCAGTTATCAAATAGGTGACTCAAATATTCCTAGGCCCACCAGCGAAGAGCGTGAAGATATCGCATCTCAACAATTTGCGATTTCAAAGCAGTACATCTATTTATTGGTTCCTGTGGTTCTCGACAACGAAATCATCGCGAATCTACGTGTCACCATTTCAAAGAAAACATTTGAGAAGATCTTAACCAATATTATTAAGGTCGCTGGGATCTATTTCGTACTGCTGGTTATTTTGGGCGCTGTGCTCGTTAAATTAATTCAACGCTTTATCATCGACCCAATGTTTGAACTCAACGAAGCAATGCAAGCGTTTGTGGAAAGGCGTGCTGAGCAGCCAAGATTATTGGTTACTTCGAACAATGATGAAATAGGTGAGTTGGTTCGTGCATTTAACACCATGCTACAACGATTAAAGCAGCGCGACAGCCAGGTTCATTTTACGCTTGATAAATTACAAGAAGAGAAAGCATTTGCGAATGAAGTGATCGAAACGGTGCAACACTCTTTGCTGGTGGTCGATAGCAAAGGGGCGATCGTACATGCCAACATGGCAACACGCGATATCTTCAAGTGCAGCGAAGCATTTCTCGAAAGCCTATCCATACAAGAGCTTATTCAAACCAAGCAACAGGGGTTCTTAAAAGGGCTTATCGATTCCAATATTGAGCTGAATGACGAGTTAATTGAAGCAACTGATCTATTTCATAATAAACAATGGCTACAGATCAGCAGCCGATCTTTATCAAAGAATGGCAACACCTTGTTCGCGATCCAAGATGTGACCGACATCGAAACAGCGATGAGTCGCCAACGTATCGCAGCCGGTGTATTTGAAAACAGTAAAGATGGACTCATCGTAGTTAATTCATCCAATATAATTACCATGGTTAACCCCGCCGTCACTCAGATGCTTGGTTATCACTCGGATCTGCTGGTGGGTAAAACTCCGTTCGAAGTTTTTTCTTGGCAACAACTCTCGTCGTTGATGCCAACTATTCGCACCTCACTAGAGAATTATGGTCAATGGCAGGGAGAGGTATCGGAGAAAAACGTTTCAGGCACCTTAGTTCCGATGTTCATAAAGGTTAACCGAGTCACGTCAGACAACAACAGAGGCGCGTTCGATATGGTGTTAACACTATCTGACTTATCCAATGTCAAAGAGATGGAAAGGCTTGAGCATTTACCTCATCACGATGCATTGACAGGCCTGGCGAACAGAGCGCAACTGTATAAATTTCTTGATGATGCTATCTCATCGAACCAGTATTCAAACAAGCATTTTGCGGTCATATATTTGGATTTAGATGGATTTAAACACGTAAATGATACCTATGGGCATGACGCGGGTGACGAAATCCTTAAAGAAGTCTCAAATAGGCTGTTATCTCAAGTAAGAGCCGGCGATCTTGTTGCTCGTTTGTCGGGTAACGAATTTGTTCTTATTATTAAACAAACCGACAAGATCTTGCTTGGTAAATTGGCCGAGCGCTTGTTGCGGCTTATTGAGCAGCAAGTGAGTTATAAACAGCGCGAACTGCACGTAGGCGCGAGTATTGGTATTCATTTAGTCGAAGGTTCTGAAATTAATATCGACGTAATCTTACAAATGGCTGATGAAGCCATGTATCACGCGAAACACCAAGGGAAAGGGCAATTTGTGTTCTCAAGTGACGTTTGATTGCTCTGTGGGGTATGACCTCGCACTAAGTTGTTGTATCATAAGCGATAGATTGAGTATTCATAATTAAAAGGTCTAAACATGAATGTTTTAGTAACCGGTGGCATGGGCTATATCGGCAGTCATACAAGTATCCAAATGATCAACGCAGGTATGACACCTGTACTTTTTGATAACTTGTACAACAGTAAGCCAAGCGTTCTAGAGCGTATTGAAAAAGTGTCTGGCGTTCGCCCTATATTCGTTGAAGGTGACATTCGTAATAAAGCACTGTTAACTGAAACATTGAAGCAACACGACATCGAAGCCGTTATTCACTTTGCAGGCTTAAAAGCTGTGGGTGAATCAGTTGAGAAGCCTCTTGAATACTATGACAACAATGTAAACGGCACTTTGGTTCTCGTTGATGCAATGCGCGAAGCGAATGTTAAAACGTTAGTATTCAGCTCATCAGCAACAGTATATGGTGACCCTGCAAGTGTGCCTATCACTGAAGATTTCCCGACTAGCGCAACCAACCCTTATGGTCGCAGTAAATTAATGGTCGAAGAGTGTCTCACCGATTTCCAAAAAGCGAATCCAGATTGGAGCATCACGCTACTTCGTTACTTTAACCCAGTAGGTTCACACCCAAGTGGCGAATTAGGTGAAGATCCACAAGGCATTCCAAACAACTTAATGCCGTTTGTTTCTCAAGTTGCCGTTGGCCGACGCGAGTTCTTGTCTGTATTTGGCAGCGACTATCCAACGAAAGATGGTACCGGTGTTCGTGATTACATCCACGTTATGGATCTGTCTGACGGCCACATCGCGGCACTTGAGAAAGTAGGGTGCAAAGATGGTCTTCACATCTACAACCTTGGTACAGGTAACGGTTCTAGTGTTTTAGACATGGTTAAGGCGTTTGAACAAGCAAGTGGTAAGGAAATCCCTTATAAACTTGTTGAGCGACGCGCTGGTGACATCGCAGAATGCTGGGCAGATCCGGCTAAAGCTCAGAAAGAGCTTGGTTGGAACGCAACACGTACACTTACAGAAATGACCGAAGATACATGGCGCTGGCAGTCCACAAACCCGAATGGTTTCCCTGGCTAATCTAGTTGTTTCATAAATGGTTAACTTATAAAAAGATGCTCTAGGGCATCTTTTTTGATCTAAATCGAATAAAAAGTAAATTAGTGGTTAAAAAGTATCATTCTGTATTCATTGTGTTACTATGCTCGCGAATTATATGTTTAATGTTAATTTTCTTTGGAGTTAATCATGGAACTAGGTCTGATCATCACTTTCATCGTTGCTGCAGCAGTAATGGTTAAGAAAGAAATGGCAGAGAAGTAATTTCACTTTATTCCTTTTTGATACAATTTTTAGTGAAATTGAAAAAGCCAGCTTATAGCCTGTCTCTTGATCACAAGTTGAGCTGATCAAGAGACTTAGCCAACTCATATCC
>NZ_JAEFCE010000030.1:16788-57828 GCF_016406055.1 Vibrio sp. IB15 | reverse complement strand
GAGCAGCGGATTCCAAATCCGCGTGTTGGGAGTTCGAATCTCTCCACCCCTGCCATATACGAAGCCTCAGCAGAAATGCTGGGGCTTTTTTACGTCTGTTGCTTCTGCAAAGCAATGTTGGGAGCTGTAGCGCCAGCCCGGTCGAATCTCCGGAGTGCCGGCTCACCCCTGCTATATTTAAGGCTCTAGTCGAAAGACTAGAGCCTTTTTGCTTTCTTAAGTTGAAATACTTCATAACCCCCTTTCAGCTTCTTCTATCTCAAATTTCTCTCTGCTCCCAAAAAGTTGCCAATAATCGTAAACTGTTCTCAAATGCCGACTAGTATAAATAATATGCATCACTTACATGGAACGGTTATGAGGTTATCTTTTGTTTTAGTTGCCCTGTTTTATTCATTTTCTTCTTTAGCAACCCCTTGGGAGAAAGAGAAAAGCCCGACGACAAACTCGACCTCATCGATCGGCAGTTACGCTAACGGCTGCTTGGACGGTGCAAAGGTTTTACCGATTAATGGTGTTGGCTATCAGATTATTCGTCCCCAAAGGGAGCGTTACTATGGTCACACAGAGGCTATTCAGTTTGTTGAAAGGCTCGGCGTGACAACAAGTGAGCAATTGAACACGAATCTATTGATTGGTGATATCTCACTTCCTCGTGGTGGACGCTTTTCATCTGGGCACTCAAGCCATCAAACTGGATTAGATATAGACATATGGCTGAGGTTAACGGACAAAAGGCTCTCTGAGAACGAACTCGCCGTTCCTAAGCCAGTCAGTGTCGTCGATCTTACTAACTACAAGCTTCGCCAGTCTAATTGGACTAACGACCATTTCCAAGTGATTCGCCATGCCGCTAAAGATGAAAAAGTGGTGCGCATTTTTGTTCATCCAGTGATTAAGCAGGCTCTTTGCGAGCAGGAAGTTTCTGATGTTAAACAAAGAGGGTGGTTAGGCAAGATCAGACCGTGGTGGGGACATCACTCTCACTTTCATGTTCGCTTAAAGTGCCCTGAAGGTAGTGCCAATTGTATCCCTCAAGCTAAACCTCCTAAAGGTGATGGTTGTGGCGAAGAGCTCGCGAGTTGGGCGCCAAAGACAATCCCTGTTCCTCCTCCTAAAAAGGTAGCCACCAATAAGAAAAAAAAGAAAATTCAAGTCATACCTAGTCAATGTTTAGCCTTGATTTCGAATAAGTAATCGAATTATCAATGGCTTATTAAGGTGGTAATGCCACTCGTTTTGTCGACTCTAAAAACTGGAGAAATGTCACACTTTTGTCTAGAGTTTATAAATGCGACATTAAGAATATCGTTTGATATTGAAAGCATTAATTTGAATAAAACAGCGACAATTTGACTGGGCTAGGTCAGGAGTAAGTGTTTGGGGTGAAAGATGCGGCTTATGTGTAGTATGTGAAATCAGAGTCTGATACCCGTAGATAGATAATTCAAGGATAAGACTATGACTATGATTTGTGCAAAGGAATTTTCAGAATGGTTAAGACATAGGTTCAGCACTGAGAATGCGGGTATTTCTATTTCAAGAGATGATATCAACCAATTAACAGGCAGACAGCGACTAGACCCTAGCTTTGTCAACGATGTACATTATGAATTGATGCAGTATGGAATGGCATTTGTGACAGATACCGGGCGGGAAAACTTTTATCTCGTTCCTGTATCACAGTCGATAAATTGGCGAGAGCGACTCGAATATCAATTTGAAAAAGAGTTATTCTGCAACATTTATCCCATCGAAAAATCCGGATAAGAAAAAGGTTCAACTTAATGATTAAGTTGAACCTTTTCTCTTTTAGGTCAAGCCTTGAATGATAACAAACTTCTCTAGTAGCTCGTCTTCAGTTTCAATATGGTTTGGGTCGGTGATGATGCACTTGGTAATTGGGCATACAGACTGACACGTTGGCTTCTCATAGTGACCTTTACATTCAGTACATAAATCTGGGTCGATTTCGAAGATGCTGTCACCCATAGTGATTGCGCCATTTGGGCATTCAGGGTCACACATATCGCAGTTTATGCACTTGTCAGTGATTAACAGAGCCATAGCTTACTTCTCGGTTTTCTAAGTAAAGTTACTTACCAGATGCGTTGCGTGTATCTTGGCCTTCGCTCAAGTTACGCATCAACAAGCCGTACTCTAAGTCTAGATCAGCTGGTACAGGGATGAATACAAAGTGACCGTTGCCTTTTGCGTCTTCAACGGCTTCAGACTTACGGTTTTCCATCATCTCTAGTGTGAAAACAACGTTACCTTTTGGTGTCATCATTTCCAAGCTGTCGCCTACTAGGAACTTGTTTTTCACTTCTACTTCCGCTAGATCGCCACGGCGTTTACCTGTGAATTCGCCAACAAATTGTTGAGTATCAGAGATAGAGTAACCGTACTCGTAGTTTTGGTAAGTGTCGTGAGTGTGGCGACGTAGGAAGCCTTCAGTGTAGCCGCGGTGCGCTAGGCTCTCTAGAGTACCCATTAGGCTTTCATCAAATGGCTTGCCTGCTACGGCGTCATCGATAGCTTTACGGTAAACTTGTGCAGTACGAGCACAGTAGTAGAAAGACTTAGTACGGCCTTCGATTTTCAGTGAGTGAACACCCATCTTCGTTAGACGCTCAACGTGCTGGATTGCACGAAGGTCTTTTGAGTTCATGATGTAAGTACCATGCTCATCTTCAAACGCAGCCATTTTCTCTTCAGGCTTGTGTGACTCTGAAAGTAGAACCACTTCATCTGTTGGTTTACCTAGACCTAGTGTGTTGTCTGGACGTTCGTCTTGAACTTCAACATCCTGAATCTCTACACCAGTAGGGTTTGCTTCAACGATCTGACCGTTTTCGTCTTCTTTTGCCGCTTCAGTTTTGTATTCCCAACGACAAGCGTTAGTGCAAGTACCTTGGTTAGGATCGCGTTTGTTCATGTAACCAGAAAGTAGACAGCGACCAGAGTACGCCATGCAAAGTGCACCGTGAACAAAGATCTCTAGTTCTGTTTCAGGACAGTGTTCGCGGATCTCTTCGATCTCTTCAAGTGATAACTCACGAGATAGGATGACACGCTCAACGCCTTGTGTAGCCCAGAATTTTACAGTTGCCCAGTTTACAGCGTTAGCTTGAACTGAAAGGTGGATAGGCATTTCAGGGAATGCTTCACGAACCATCATGATAAGACCAGGATCAGACATGATAAGAGCGTCTGGGCCCATATCAACAACTGGCTTAAGGTCGCGAATGAAAGTTTTTAATTTAGAGTTGTGTGGCTGAATGTTACATACAACATATAACTTTTTGCCTTGAGCATGAGCTTCATCGATACCGATTTGTAGGTTTTCGTGGTTGAACTCATTGTTACGAACGCGAAGGCTGTAACGTGGCTGGCCCGCGTAAACCGCATCAGCGCCGTAGGCGAATGCGTAACGCATGTTTTTAAGGCTTCCTGCCGGTGATAATAGTTCAGGTACAAATGGTTTTTGTGTAGTCATTGCTTCGTTCTCTAATCTGATCTCAAGTCAGGTTGATACCACCAAGTGATATCAAAGGGGCGCAAATTTTACGCTAAAATGAGTCTGGTTGATAGCCCTAAAGATAGCAATGATATTAAGAAGAGAGTGAAGGGATAAATATACAGCGGGAAATGTAGGGAAAATAAGCTCAGGCACGGAGCACCTGAGCTTTGGAGATACCGATTAAGCGTTCGGTTGAGTTAATCCACCTAGTGATTCGAATAGATTCGGAAGGAACACGCTGAACTCACCACATAGCAATGAGAAATCTGCATCAAAGCGTGCAGCTTGGTCCTCACGGGGAATATCGTCGTTCTCATCTTTAAGTTCATCGCTAAACTTCAGGCGCTTGATACTGCCGTCTTCAGCCAGGATGAATTCAATGCGATCTTGCCAGTTGATAAGCAGCTTGGTTACCACTTTATTTGCTTCGATGTGGTTTTTAATCTCGTCGGCTTCTAGCTCTTGTTTTTTAACTCGAACAATACCACCGTCTTCTTGAATCGACTTAAGCTCAGCTTCATCAAGCATTGTAATGCCTTGAGGCGTATCACCTGATTTAACCCACTCGGTTAGTGTTGTTTCTATCGCTTGCTCAGGAATAGCTGGCACGACTGGTAGGCTACCCATTGTTTTACGCAGCAGAGCTAATACGTCTTCTGCTTTTTTGTAGCTGCTTGCATCAACAACAATGAAACCTTCTTTTGGCATGATCAGCGCGTATGTGAAGTTACTGCGGCTGAATGCGCGAGGAAGGAGATCAATGATGATGTCTTCTTTGAGGCTGTCTTTCTCTTTCTTTTTAAGAGGAGTGCCAGACTCAGCTTCAAGTGTTTCGATTTTTGCATTCAGTGACTCTTTAATCACAGATGCTGGTAGCATTTTCTCTTCTTTCTTTGCACAGACGAGAATGCGGTTCTCTGATACGTGCGTCATCATATCGCCATGTTTACCCATTGCGTGCACCCAACCAAATTTCTGTTTGTCTTGGCTACCACAAGGAGTAAAGCGGAATTCTTCAAGTTGTTTCTCTAGCTGATCTGCGTTGAAATCAATATCACGGTTGAAGCGATAGACTAGGCAATTTTTAAACCACATATATTTTTCTCATACCTTTTTAGAAGTGCCTCATGATATGAGATCTAATTCGATTTGTCCTTAGCTCTGTATCAAAAGTTATAAAGTGAAACGTTTGAGACAGTTATATGAAAATTTGTTTTCAAAGGTCACAAAAGTGTCATAATTAACTCAGATAATGCAATGCGTTGATTAAATACAAAGGCTATTCAATTATGTCGAGAAGGATTCTGGTCGTTGAAGATGAAGCACCTATTCGTGAGATGCTGTGTTTTGTACTTGAACAAAAAGGCTACCAAGCAGTAGAGGCTGAAGATTACGATACAGCGGTAAACAAGCTATGTGAACCTTTCCCAGATCTAGTATTACTAGATTGGATGCTACCTGGTGGTAGCGGGATAAACTTTATCAAGCACATGAAGCGTGAAGAGTTAACTCGCAACATCCCAGTGGTGATGCTAACAGCTCGTGGTGAAGAAGAAGATAAGGTTCGCGGTTTAGAAGTTGGCGCTGACGACTACATTACCAAACCGTTTTCGCCAAAAGAGCTTGTTGCTCGCCTTAAAGCGGTGATTCGTCGTGTAACACCAACGGCATTGGAAGATGTGATTGATGTACAGGGCCTTAAATTAGACCCAGTATCACACCGCGTGACCGCAAGTGAAGGTCCAGTTGATATGGGACCAACAGAATTCAAAATGCTGCATTTCTTTATGACGCACCAAGAGCGTGTATACAGCCGAGAGCAGCTGCTTAACAACGTTTGGGGTACCAATGTTTACGTTGAAGACCGAACGGTTGATGTACATATTCGACGCCTGCGTAAAGCGCTTGAGTCTGCAGGTCACGATAAGCTAATCCAAACGGTTCGTGGCGCTGGCTACCGTTTTTCTACAAAGGCTTAATGTGGCTTCGCTGCCCAGTTTACGGAGTCCTGAATGGTTGAAAAGTTAACCTGGAAAAAGCTGGCTTGGGAGCTGGCTTTTTTTTACGCACCATGGGTTTTAGTCGGATGGATATTCGGTTACCTACCTTGGTTACTGCTGGCTGCTACGGTATTGCAGCTCGGCTGGCATCTACACAACCAAATGCGTTTGTCCGCATGGCTGTGGGATGAGAAGCGTCTAACTCCACCTTCAGGCTCTGGGAACTGGGAATCTCTGTTTAACGGTATTTATCGTATGCAGCAGAGACAGCGTCGCAAACGCAAAGAACTGACTAACCTTATCCGCCGTTTCCGTAACGGTGCAGAATCGCTTCCCGATGCCGTTGTGGTATTCCGCGGTGAAGGCAATATCGTTTGGTGTAACAAGCTAGCTCAGTATTTGCTGGGCTTTCGTTGGCCAGATGATTCAGGTCAACCGATCTCGAATTTGATTCGTTCTCCAGATTTTATTAAGTACCTTAATAAGCAAGATTTCTCTGAGCCATTAGAGATGCCTTCTCCATTGAATGTGGAGCGTATGCTCGAGCTGCGTATTGTGCCGTATACCGAGGGTGAACACCTGATGGTGGTACGTGATGTGACCCAGCTTAAGCAGTTAGAAGGCATGCGCCGTAACTTCTTCGCTAACGTTTCTCATGAATTGCGTACGCCGATGACCGTCCTTCAAGGTTACCTTGAAATGACCGAAGATCCAGACATGATCGTTGGCCCAATGTGGACCAAGGCGCATGGCGTAATGACTGAGCAGCTCAATCGAATGAACAGTTTGGTTAATCAATTACTCACGCTTTCGAAAATTGAAGCGGCGCCAATGCATGAGTTGGATGAAGTGGTCAACGTTCCGGCGATGCTTGAGGTTCTTGAGAAAGAAGCGGCGAGCCTTAGCGGTGAGCGAGAACATAAACTTGAATTTGATATCGATAAGAGTCTGCGAGTTCTTGCCGACGAAGACCAATTGAGAAGTGCGATATCGAATTTGGTTTATAACGCGGTTAAATATACACCCGCAGGTGCAACGGTCAAAGTGCGTTGGTATCAAACCAGCCAAGGCGCGTGCTTAGATGTGTCAGATACTGGTGATGGTATTGAGCCTCAACACTTACATCGACTCACAGAGCGCTTCTATCGTGTAGATAAAGCCCGCTCTCGTGATACCGGTGGTAGTGGTCTTGGATTAGCGATTGTAAAGCATGCGCTTAGCCACCACGATTCACATCTCGAAATTCAAAGTGAAGTGGGCGTCGGCAGTCGTTTCCATTTCACGTTGCCAAACCGATTGACTGTGTCATGAATGACTTAATACACAGGATGCGTTTGCCAATTGGTTCACTGTTAGCGATGGTATTGGCGTGTCCAAGCTTCGCTGAGCAGAGTGTTGAGTCATTGCCTGATTATTCCAAAGTTCCTGGTATCTCTGGAAGCTTGTTATCGGTCGGGTCTGATACTTTGGCTGGGATGACGACATTGTGGGTAGAGGAGTTTAAATCCTACTACCCGAATGTGAACGCTCAGGTCCAAGCATCGGGCTCTTCTACTGCGCCTCCTGCATTGACGGAAGGGACTGCTCACCTTGGCCCTATGAGCCGACCAATGCGTTTACGTGAAGTGGAAGCTTTTGAAAGAGAGCATGGCTATAAGCCAACTGCATTACGAGTCGCTATTGACGCAATCGGGCTGTTTGTCCACCGAGATAACCCTATTGAAGGGCTTAACTTTCGTCAGATTGATGGCATCTTTTCTGAGACATTACGCTGCGGAGCAACAAGGCCCCTCAATAACTGGCAAGATCTCGGAATCGATCAGCCATGGGCGAAACATCGATTCCAATTGTTCGGTCGCAATTCTGTATCGGGGACTTATGGATACTTCAAACAGAATGCACTGTGCGGCGGTGACTTTAAAAATCGTGTGAATGAGCAACCTGGTTCGGCTTCAGTCGTTCAGTCGGTCGCTTCATCCATCAGTGGGATTGGCTACTCGGGCATTGGCTACCGCGTAGCAGGTGTTAAGCTGATTCCTATTGCAGAGCACGGCTCTAATTATGTTGAGCCTACGCGTGAGAATATCTTGAGTGGTGATTACCCTCTATCTCGTTTTCTCTATGTGTATGTGAATAAGCATCCGGATAAACCACTTTCTCCGGTTGAGAGAGAGTTCCTTACTTTTGTATTCTCAAAGCAGGGACAAGAGCTTGTAGAAAAAGATGGCTATTTAGCGATACCGTCTGAGTTCGCAGAGCAAGAGCTCGCAAAAGTTGGGTTATAGCTCAAACTCAATATACAGATAGCCTACTTGCGGTAGGCTATTTCCCTCATTTCAAATCTAAACACCAACCGGCATTTTTCCAGCGCTGCTGTTCTTCTTTTAACTCGTAATCGAGTAGTTGGTTTGTATCTAACCAGTCACTATTTTCGCCAGTCAAACTCCAATGGTCATCCATTTTTATGGTTAGCTTTATATTGGGCACTGGTGCTTGGCTGCGTTGTCGATTGAGTAAGATTGCCAGCCTAAGTATTCGTATCATCAGCGTCACTTGTTGCAACGAAAACAGTGCTAATGTTGGCAAGTCTGGCAGCTTGAGCGCTTTTCTCTGATATCGAACGATGACCGAGATAAGTCGTTGCTGCTCAGTATTAAAACCGGGCATTGTGGTATGTCTAATCAGATAGGCTGAATGGCGATGATACCCTTGAAATGCCACGCTTTGGCCCACTTCATGCAGCAGTGCAGACCAACCAAGTAAGTCAAACAACTCAGCGTCTACAGTGCCCTCCAGTTGTGTTTTTGCTTGCAGTAATAGTGTGTGAGCTGTCTCTTTGACTTTTTCGGCGTGCGTTAAGTCAACATGATAGCGAGAGAGCAATGTTTCTGCGGTACGAGACCTTATATCAAGGCTCTTGAACTTATCTTCCATGTCATACAGAACGCCTTCTCTCAATGCTCCGTCAGACACATACAACTCATCTATATTTAAGCTATCCATGACAGCGGAAAGAATCGTGGCACCTGCAGCAAAAACGGGCTTTCGTTCATCGCTTAAACCCAACAGCTTGATGCTTTCTACAGATGAAAACTCCTTTAGATGGTTTTTAAGATAAGTAAGCCGTTGTGGAGTGATGTACTCATCGATAAAGCCCAACCCTTTGAGTGCCTCTTTTATAGATTTCGCTGTGCCAGATGAGCCAAAAGCGATTTCCCAAGAGGTGGATTGGTAATTCTTAATGACTGGTGTTAATAGTTGAATCGCAGCGGTATAAGCAGTAGCAAAATGCTGTGAAGTTAACTGATTATCACTAAAGAACCGCTGAGTAAAACTGACGCACCCCATCGGCAAGCTATGCATGACATCGGGTGTGAAGCCCTGTCCGGTCACTATCTCAGTGCTTCCACCACCAATATCGATAACGAGCTTTGATTTGGAAGCGGTTTGAGTGTGTTCAACCCCGTTGTAAATCAATCGTGCTTCTTCTTGCCCTGAAATGATCTCGATGGGAAAAGGGAAAATGAGTTTGGCTTGTTCGATAAAGGTGTTTGAGTTCTTTGCTTTTCGTAGGGTATGGGTAGCTACGACTCTGACATCGTCTATCTCAAAATCAGTGAGTCGTTCAGCGAATACTTTTAGACACTCTAGCCCGCGATGAATCGCTTGGTCTGATAGTTGGTGGTGTTCACCCAACCCATCACCCAACCGTACTTTCTGTTTATGTCGGCTGACGAGTTGTAGGTGTTTGCCAAACACTTGAGCAACCACCATATGAAAGCTGTTCGAACCTAAATCGATAGCTGCAATGCATCTGGATTGTTTGTCGTCACTTAGCGGCATGATTTCTTCTCTTGCTTGTGCTTTTTACGAGCTTGCTTCTCTATATGTTTAATATAGTGGTAAGTAGCGAGTTGTGACGTGGAATGCGTAAGTTGAGTTGTGGTTGAAGGCTTGTACTGATTGGTCATCGTATGATCGATCATCCGCGCCTTATGTTTGTCATCAAAATGAAACTCGGTGATATCAATGATAGTTTGCTTGATCTTAGAGTCCAAAATTGGCGTTGCTACTTCAATTCTATGGTCAAAGTTTCGAGTCATCCAATCGGCGGAAGAGATGTAAACCTTGGGTTTTCCGGCATTGTTGAAGATCATCACTCTTGGGTGCTCAAGAAAACGATCGACCACACTGATGATCTCAATATTGTCACTGACGTTTGGTATTCCCGGAACCAGTGAGCACATACCACGAATGATCATTCTTACTTTTACGTTGGCTTGGCTCGCTAGGTAGAGCTTTTCAATGATTTCGCGATCCACTAAGTTATTGAGCTTTAAAGTTATACTCGCAGGCTTACCCTCTGAGGCATTCTGGATCTCTTTATCGATCAGCTGATACAGACGCTTTCTGGTATTTTTAGGTGAGACTATCAGCTGTTTGAACTGCGTTTTTTGATACGGGTTTTCGATGTATTTGAAGACTTGGCGAACTTCATGCGTGAGCTCTGGGTTTGCGGTAAGTAACGAGAAGTCGGTATAGACACGAGCAGTGATTTCATGAAAATTGCCTGTACCGATATGAACATAACTCTCCATAGCCTTACCGTTCTTGCGCTTGATGAGTAGCAATTTTGAATGGATTTTTAGACTAGGGATACCATAAACCACCTTCACTCCTGCTTCTTGGAGTCTCTTTGCCCACTGAATGTTGGCTTGCTCGTCAAAGCGGGCTTGAAGCTCAACCACCACGGTGACTTTCTTGCCATTGTGGGCCGCATCAATGATCGAGTTGAGTAACTTAGAACCTTCAGCAACACGGTAAACGTTGATCTTGATGACCGTTACTTTGGGATCAAACGAAGCCTGCCTGACCAGTTCGGTAATGTGATCGAAAGTATGGTACGGGTAGTGCAATAAGATATCGCGAGCTTTGATCGCTTCAAAATAGTTACTGTAATGAGCAAACGACGCACACTTAATCGGTGAGAGAGGCGCGTTAACGAGATCATCTCGATTGAGGGCTGGGAAATCACAGAAGTGCTTAAAGTTTTGATAACGACCGCCAGAGAGTACGCTGTCATAGTCTGATAGTTTGAGCTTGATTCGCAAGAAATTCAGCATCTCTTGTGGCATCTCGGATTCATAGATCAAGCGTATCGGCAGCGCTGTTAAACGTTGTTCAATGCCAATCGACATCGATTCTAAAAGGCTGCAGTTACTGTCTTCTTGTAGGTCATAGTCTGCATCACGTGTCATTTTGATGGCGAAGCAACGCAGCGAATCGTATTCGAAGAAGCCTTTAAGTAAGTCGTCTAGGCAGAAACGAACTATATTATCTAACAAGATCAGGGTAGTACGTTGTGAGTCTGACGGACTCGGCAATTTTACAAATCGAGGTAAAGCGTCAGATGGAATCTCTAACAGAGCGTATTGAGATGATCCATTGTGTTCAATATCGATAGCTAAATAACTTTGTTCGTCTTTGAGGATATTGAGCAGTTGGCTATCTTCGTTAAGTAGCAAAGGCGTAAGATGCGGGAGTATTTTCTTTCTAAAGTATTTTTTTAGCCAATCACTCTGCTCGGCATTAATTTGCTGTTCATTAACCAAAAAAATACGATTACGTGCCAATTCGAGCAACAACTCTTTGTAAAGTGAATGAAAACGAACATCCAGCTCATTCGCCTTCTGTTGCATCTGAGTCAGCAAGGTTTTTGAAGTGTCAGAGTTGGACTCAGTATCTTGCAATAAGATCTTGCGTTTTACGTCGGAAAATCGGACTTTGTAGAACTCATCGAGATTTTTTGAGTAGATCCCTAGAAAACGAACTCTTTCGATCAAAGGGACAGACTTGTCAGCTGCCTCTTGAAGCACTCTTTCGTTGAACGATAACCAGCTAAGTTCTTTTGCGACATAGTCTTTTTCCATCGTATTGTTGATCCTTGAATGCTGACTATTGGGAGACTAGTTTAATTTATAACGTTAGCGCTCACAAAAGTAATGATCTTTGGATAATAAAAAGGGTGAACAAACTTGTTATTAGTTTCAGTTGTTTAACGTAGCTTGTAATATAATTGTCATCTAAGATACATATTATGTCAGCAGCTAAAAAAAGGTAGATAAACAGATGGCTTCAGCCCAATTTTCATTGAAAGAGCGCGACAAAAAAAGATGGTTGAAAGATCGTCTCGTCCGTTTTTCGGTGACATGCGGCGGTGTCAGTGTTTTAGCTGCCTTGGTTTTGATCTTCGTATATCTAGCAATGGTCATTTTACCGGTATTTTCCGATACTGGTTTAGAGACTGATCAAGCGGTTAAAACCGTTGTGGTAGATAAGCCTATCGCACTATCGGTTGATGAGTACGGTCAACACGCCTTTACTGTCGAAAAGTCTGGTTTGGTTCAGTTTTGGGACCTAGACTCGCAAAATACACACTCTTATTTCGAACGAAGCGTATTAGCAGATCCTATTGCCTTCTCTCGAAATACCCCTGCTGAAAATTGGTTTGCTTTTGCCGATAGCGCAAGCAATATCACTTTCTTCTACCCTGAGTATAGTGCGCCTGTACTCCAAAAGGGCGCTGAAGCTGAACCAAAAATCGAGCAAGTTACTCTGCCTCAACCCTTCTTAGCCGACGAACCAGCAAACGGCGCGTTGATCGATAAGTTCGTATTCTCTAAAAGCGGGCGCGATATTACTGTTGCCGCTCAGTTAACTGACCAACGAGTGCTAGTGAAGTGGTACCAAAGCGACTTGGCTGGTGGCTATGTATTAAAGAATAGTCAATGGTTATCGGATAAGCTTGGCGCGCAGCAGCAGTTATTGATGACACCTGATGGGCAGACTTTATACCTTCGAGCAAAGTCTGACTTAGTGGTGCTAAAGCTCGCTGAAAAAGGGTTTGATGTCCGTGAGGTGATCGACCTGAGTTTGAATGACGCCAAACACGGTGTGAAAAGTATCGATTTGTTGTCTGGTGCTTATTCGTTGTTGGTTACGCATCAGGATGGGCAAGTTTCTCAATGGTTTGATGTACTTAAAGATGAAAAGCGCAGTCTAACCCATATTCGAGATTTCCAGCTCGCTGAAGAAGTACAATTTATCCTGCCAGATACTTACCGAAAAGGTTTCTATAGCTTCTATAAAAACGGCACATTACAGAGCCATTATACGACCAGCGAAAAGTTGTCTCTGTTTGAGCGTGCGTTTGATAAGTCACCTCAATTGGCTGCGATGTCGGCTAATGAGCTACATTTGGCAACATTGATTGATGATAAAATCAGTGTAGCGAAAGTCGACAATGAATATCCTCAGATTTCATTTTCATCGCTGTGGCAAAAAGTCTGGTACGAGAGCTATCCAGAGCCACAGTATGTATGGCAATCAACCTCCGCTAATGATGACTTTGAAGAGAAGTTCAGTTTAGTTCCGATCACCTTTGGTACCATCAAAGCTGCGCTATTTGCCATGATGTTTGCGGTACCTATTGCTGTACTGGGGGCTATTTATACCGCTTACTTTATGTCGCCACGCATGCGACGAGTAGTGAAGCCGTCGATTGAGCTAATGGAAGCTCTGCCTACCGTAATCATTGGTTTCCTCGCGGGTCTATGGTTTGCGCCAATCGTTGAAACTCACTTAACTGCTGTATTCTCTTTGATGGTAATGTTGCCTCTGAGTGCTTTGATTACAGGACTTGTTTGGTTCTGTTTACCTAAAGTTGTGACAAGTCGTTTCTCTAATGGTTGGCATGCACTCATCTTGATACCGGTACTGATTGCAACGGTCGTTATGGTATTCGCCGCGGGAAACAGTATCGAAGCCTTGTTGTTTAACGGTGATATACGCACTTTCCTAGCTGGTTATGGGATTGATTTTGACCAACGTAATGCTCTAGTAGTCGGTTTCGCGATGGGTTTTGCTGTCATCCCGACAATTTTTACGATTGCTGAGGATGCGATTTTCTCTGTGCCGAAGCACTTGTCTGATGGTTCACTCGCGCTTGGTGCTACTGCGTGGCAGACCCTAATTTATGTTGTTTTACTGACAGCCAGCCCCGGTATTTTTTCGGCGGTTATGATGGGATTAGGGCGAGCTGTTGGTGAAACCATGATCGTCCTGATGGCGACAGGCAACACGCCAATCCTTGATTGGAATATTTTAGAAGGGATGAGGACACTATCCGCGACCATTGCTGTCGAACTTCCAGAATCGGAAGTGGGTGGGTCGCATTTCCGTTTGCTGTTCTTAGCTGCGCTATTGCTGTTTATTTTTACCTTCGCTGTGAACTCGCTAGCGGAGTGGGTTCGACAAAGATTGAGAGATAAATATCGTGCTTTATAGTGTTAATGCGTCACCTCAATCTGAATCTAGGCCTGCAAAGCTTTGGGGCTTAGCAAACTGCATGTATCGTTGTTCTATGTATCACTGTCAGGTAACACATGATGAATAGGCTCAAGTCGTTATTGTCATGGGTTAAATCTGGCTCGCCATGGATCTGGCTAACCGGTGGGGCAGTGAGCATCAGTATGCTTTCGGTTCTTGGTTTGATGCTCCTGATCGGCTGGAAAGGGCTGACCTACTTTTGGCCTGCGCCCTTGTATCAGTGGCAAGTCGATTCTAAAGATATGTCTCTGGTTGTTGACCTTGATGAAACCGTCTCTCAACAAGATGTGTTGATCGGTCAGCTGTATGAACGCAAATACATTCCAATAGAGCAAGTTCCTCAGGCGCACGATCTACTATCACCTCAAAACATCGCTACAGGGCTGATACAACGTTTGAGCATCAAGGTGGCGAATAGAGAACTCTATCCTGCTGATTTCGTTTCGATTCTAGATGTGAACTTATTGGAGCCAACCACGCCTCGAGATTGGGCTGTTATAGAGCGTAGCCGCGGTGGTTACTTTTTTGGTAAGCCGGTTGGCTTTAAAACGGCATCGGGAACTTTTTATACCGATATCGACCAAAAGCTTAAAGATGGGTTAGCTTTCGCTGACACCTTGCGCGCTGAAACGTCACGTGTGGTAAACCAAGAGATACGCAATATCAGTTGGCAGTTGGAAAACTTACGCCTAGAAAAGCGCAAGTTAGAACTGAATGAGTCTGTCAGCGATGAGTATCTTAAAACGTATACCGCAACTAGGCTTGAGCTCAATAAGCAGTTAGATGAAGCCGAAATCAAGCTAGAGCACCTCAGAACACAGCTAAATGTTGAGAGTCTGCTTGTTGAAGATATGACGGGTGAGCAGGTTGAAATCTCGCTCAGTCATATTCTGGATTACTGGTACCCAAACAATATGTCTTATCTTGAAAAGGTTGGACATTGGGGCCATCAAGTGTGGAAGTTTTTATCAGAAAACCCACGAGAGTCCAATTCAGAAGGCGGCGTTTTCCCTGCTATCTTTGGTACAGTGTTACTGGTTATTCTGATGTCGATTGTGGTGATGCCTCTTGGGGTAGTGGCGGCGATCTACTTACATGAATACGCGAAAAACAACGCTCTTACACGTTTGATTCGAATCGCGGTTATCAACCTAGCCGGTGTACCTTCAATCGTATATGGCGTTTTTGGTTTAGGCTTTTTTGTTTATACCATTGGTGGCTCGATCGATACCCTGTTTTATGCAGAGCGACTACCTGCCCCTACCTTTGGTACGCCAGGTCTACTTTGGTCTGCACTGACTTTGGCTGTGTTAACGCTCCCAGTTGTGATTGTGACGACCGAAGAGGGGTTAACACGTATCCCAAGTTCGGTAAGGCATGGTTCTTTAGCGCTCGGCGCGACTCAATTTGAGACCTTGTGGCGCATTGTTCTGCCTATGGCAAGCCCTGCGATAATTACCGGCTTGATCTTGGCGATAGCAAGAGCTGCGGGGGAAGTGGCTCCATTAATGCTGGTGGGTGTTGTAAAACTTGCATCAAGCTTGCCTGTTGATAGTCAGTTTCCGTACATACACTTAGATAGAAAGTTCATGCATTTAGGCTTTCATATCTATGATGTTGGATTTCAAACATCGAATATAGAGGCTGCGCGCCCATTGGTGTATGCGACTTCGTTTTTATTGGTTACGGTTATCGTGGGACTGAATTTAACGGCGATTAATATCCGTAATAACTTACGTGAAAAGTACCGAACCTTAGGACAAGATTAAGATGTTCTCAATTAATGAAACCTTGGGTTACCAAGCGCCTTTAGACGTACACAATCTAAAGGAAGAACAAATTGCTATCTCGATCGAAGGGCTCAATCTTTACTATAAAGACAGCCAAGCGCTCGATGATATCTCGATGAAGATACCCAAAGGGCAAGTGACGGCATTTATCGGTCCTTCGGGCTGTGGTAAATCAACCTTACTACGCTGCATCAATCGTATGAACGATCTTGTCGAAGGCTGCAAAGTTTCCGGAAAAGTGAAGCTTCATGGCAAGAATGTCTATCATCCTAAAGTTGATGTTGCGACTCTGCGTCGCCGTGTCGGCATGGTATTTCAGCGTCCAAACCCGTTTCCCAAATCTATCTATGAAAATGTGGTTTACGGACTAAGGCTGCAAGGTGTGAGTAACAGCCGAGATCTGGATGATGCCGTAGAACGATCACTGCGTGCAGCGGCGTTGTGGGATGAAGTAAAAGATCGTTTACATGAAAATGCTTTTGGTTTATCTGGTGGTCAGCAGCAGCGTTTGGTGATTGCTCGCGCTGTCGCGATTGAACCTGAAGTCTTATTGTTGGATGAGCCGACATCGGCATTGGATCCTATTTCAACGTTGACGATTGAAGAACTAATCAACGATCTCAAGACGCAATATACGGTCGTTATCGTCACGCATAACATGCAGCAGGCTGCGCGTGTGAGTGACCATACTGCTTTTATTCATATGGGAAAATTGATCGAGTACTCAGATACGGATTCAATATTTACGTCGCCATTGAAAAATCAAACGGAAGACTACATTACTGGTCGATACGGTTAACGTTACCGTTCTGATCATTGGAGCTAAGTCACTCCAATATAAGTGACTTATCCATTTCTTTTTAAGGAGCTGACATGCAATTTGGTCGCCACATCTCAGGACAATTTAATGTCGAGTTAGAGTCTATCCGTACCCATGTACTGACTATGGGTGGGTTAGTAGAGCAGCAGCTCTCTTTTGCGATGCAGGCACTCCACAAAGATGATTTGGAATTAGCGAAGAAAGTGATTCGTGATGACCATAAAGTGAATGCGATGGAAGTGTCGATTGATGAGGCATGTACTCGCATTATTGCCAAGCGTCAACCAACGGCAAAGGATCTGCGTTTGATAATGGCGATCATCAAAACGATTACCGACCTAGAGCGTATTGGTGATGTTGCTTCGAAGATCGCGCAGGGTGCGATTGATATCCCTTCGACAAAAGAACAAAAATTCCATGTATCGCTAGAGCCTTTATGTCGACAAGCGATCACCATGCTACACCAAGTTTTAGACGCATTTGCTCGCATGGATGTGGATGCGGCAGCCGAGGTACACAAACTTGATGATAAGTTGGATGCTGAATACGAAGCAGTGATTCGTCAATTGATGACTTACATGATGGAAGACCCGAAGAATATTCCAAATATCTTGCAAGTGATGTGGTCAGCGAGAGCCATTGAGCGAGTGGGGGATCGTTGCCAGAATATCTGTGAGTACATTATCTACTTCGTCAAAGGCAAAGATGTACGCCACCTTGGCGATCAAAGCCTAGATGACGCACTAAAGTAAACAGCCTAGCTAGAAGCTCAGAATCGCGCCTAGGTTTAAATTGATAGTGGTGTTGTAAGGCACAAAAGTTTTATTGTGATCAAACAGGTTTAGGTCGGCACCTGCTCTGAGTGCGAGTATTGGTGTCGCTTGATACACGTAGGCACCACCTAAACTTAGGCCGGTCGCTGTCTTCCTTTCCGTAATACCAGAACGTGTCTTTTCACCGTCATAGTCTGCAAGCCCTATTTCAGCTTGAAAGCCTTGTAATTGCCGCGAACCGAACATGTTTTGAATACCAATTCGATACGAGTTTACCGTTTCATCATAACGATCACTTTCATACCAAATATCAGAATAGCTTAAATAAATCGTCCCTAAATCAGCAATTTCAGTGACACCGACTTGAACTCCAAATCCATGATACGCGCCGATTTTTAGTTCGGGTGAAAGATGAAGACCGGTTGAAAAAGCTGAGGTTGAGAATAAAGCTGACGCTAGGAGAAGAGTTCTAAATTTCATAGTACCACCGAGGTAAATTGATGCACTCCTTAGCATTAACTTATCCTTATGAAGATCTAATTAAAAGAATGGCTTAGTGGGGATGAAGGCTCATGATAAGCTAACTTGTGCTATTTATCATTCAACACTCCAATCACACTAACCTTTTATTTGTTGAAGTCCCCACCATCCATAGCAGGGAGAGAGTGCTCTATTTAAAGCTGTACTGAAGGCCAACGCCGCCAGCAACATCTGAAGATGAGTATTTACCTGATGTTTCATAGTGGAAAGTGCCAGAAACACTTAGGCTTTCATTGATTCCGTATGCGCCGCCTAACGCAAGTGCTTCTTTCGATCCTGCAAAGCCAACACCCGCACCAATAGCAAATTCACCGTTGGTAACGAATGGACGAGCATTCGTTACAGCGTGCAAACTTGCACGAATACCATCCATTTGTTCAGCATGATCATTGAACTTCGCATTATATTCTGCGGCCATTGCTTCGAAGTTACTTTGAAGCTCTGCTTGACCTAACTCTAATGCAGATGAGCGTTCGGCTTCTGTCGGGCCTGAGATATCCGGTGTATCACCGTAATCTGGGCTAGGACGCTCTGGACTATTATCTACAGGTGGCTGCCATGGTGTATTTTCAATTGGTTGAGATGGCTCTGGTAATGTTGGCTGTACAGGCAATTGAGGTTGAGTTGGGGTTTGTTCAATCGGCTGTGAAGGCTTTGGTTTTTCAATTGGATTACTTGGTACTTGCTCGATAGGTTGAGAAGGTGCCGGTAGTATTGGTTGAACAGGTAGCTGAGGTTGAGTGGGTACCTGTTCAATTGGGTTTGATGGCTGTTCATTCCAAATTGGGTTTTGAACATCAACATCTGCGATCGCAGGAAGTGAAAATACAGTAGCTAGTGACACTGCAATAATTGATTTTTTCATTGAATACACTCTCAATAAGATTAAATATTGAGCATCCTTACTATGGTTTAATTTATTGACTCCGTGTCGATGGAGTAAATATTAAACAGTGTATTATTTTTAGGCTAAGTAGCTATTTTTATACTTGTGATAAGTCTTGCTTATTAACTTGTTCTATTAAAGCTTGCTTGATCTCTGAAAATAGCCAGAGGGTTATTGGAGCGTTACGGTTTTTGATATGCATGTGAGCATGAATTGGCATTTTGTAATGCTCTCCTTCAACTAACACATCAATCGCTCTTAAGCCTGGGTAATTCTCCACTGGAAATATGTTGGAGTGGGGCATGTACATGTCGGTGTGTAAGATCACATCGATAATGGCCATGATAAGTTCTGAACGAAAACCAACTTTGTGTTCAATAGAGTAGCGCTCAAGTAACTTTGCTGCGTAACTATAATTATCATTCCAACCAGGAGAGATCATTGAAGCTATTTCAAAACCAGCCATGTCCTTTGGCTCTATCAGGGATTTCTTGATTGGGTGGTCTTGCCTAACAAAAACGCGCCCAGTTAGGTCTAGGAGCTTCTTAGTGTAAACTTCTTTTGTTGAATTCGGAATGACATAACTAACACCTAAGTCGATGATGCCTTTTTGAATATCTTCCTGCGTCGATAGGTTCCAACTTAATAGCTCCAGTTGAGCGTTGGGTGCTTGCGCTTTTATCCGTGCATATAGAGAGCCTGAAAGACAAGTAAGTACTACAGGAGAGAGTGCTAGGCGGATCTTAAAATCAATATCGCTAGGTTTAAATTGAATCGATTTATTGAG
Organism: Vibrio sp. IB15; assembly: GCF_016406055.1. Classification (NCBI taxonomy): domain Bacteria; kingdom Pseudomonadati; phylum Pseudomonadota; class Gammaproteobacteria; order Vibrionales; family Vibrionaceae; genus Vibrio; species Vibrio sp. IB15. The sequence goes on along the minus strand of NZ_JAEFCE010000030.1, from coordinate 38,321 downwards.
TGCTGATTCTAATCCATGAAAGTGAGGGGTTATTGTATTGGCAAGGTCTTCACAAAAAGCAGTAGCTTGCAGTCCTCCATGTACTTTCACGAATAGATCATCCGAGAAGTGATGACGCAGTTTCTGTAGAGCTTGACTCACTGCTGGTTGAGAGACAAATAAACGCTCCGCTGCCTTTCTGGTGTTTTTTTCCTGGTAAACAATTAAAAAGGTACGCAATAGGTTTAAATCAAGAGAGCTGAATAGATCCTTAGCCATAACATTCCATGAGTCGCCATATTGAGTTTACTAATATACGTGACTTCTGGGCTTTTACTAGCTATGTTGTGTTGGTGTTTAGTCAGCTCTCGGTGTTTATCTATTTGTTAAGCGAGGCTATCAGATCTTGAATCTTTGCCGTGCTTGTTACTGGGATTAAGTAATCGTCTACATCGTCATGCCCCATTTGAGCTTGAGAGGCTTGTGTCATTAGGCTTGGTCTTGTCGACTTGCCAGACAGATGCAGTGCTTGAACGCCAGTGTGCTTGAGAATTTGTCGGCCATTTTCAGCGGTAACGCCTGCCCCAGCCATAATATCTAAGCGGCCTTGAGTGAGCCTAACCATCTCCTTGAGAATATCTTTTCCTTGCTCCGCGTTACTTGCTAAACCTGAAGTTAAAACACGTTCACAGCCAAGTTCGATAATTTGTTCTAGCGCTTTTTGGTAATCCTTAAGTTGGTCTATAGCACGGTGAAAGGTCACGCCAAGTTTTAGCTGGTGGGCTTTTGAGGTTAGTGCTTTCATAGCAGCCATGTCTATTTCACCTTGAGCGGTAAGCACACCTAATACCACACCATCTAAACCAGCATCGGCAGCGGCTTGGATATCATCAAGCATGCACATCACGTCGTCATTATCGAAGATGAAGTCGCCTTGTCTTGGTCGAATCATTGCGTACACGGGAACCGATGAAATGCGAGCGGCTTGCTTCATCATACCTAAGCTTGGAGTTAATCCACCAAGTGCTAGTGAAGAGCAGAGCTCAATACGATTCGCTCCGCCTGCTAGGGCATTGTGTAGGGATTCTAGGTTATCGATACAAACTTCAATTTCGATATTCATGATATTTTACTCGTTCAAATTGAGAATGAGGAAATCATAGCAAGCTTGAGACGATTCTGAATAGGTAGTGATAGAGGAAAATAGAGGTAAAGTTTCGCTTTGCGGTTACCCCTATTCATAGAAGACATGAGCAAGGAATAAAGCATTGTTGAAGCAATAGATGCAAAAAGCCCGAAGCGTTAACTTCGGGCTTTGAATAATACTTTACTTCTTAACTGATTGGCGGTGCGCTTTGCGCTGTAGCTTATGCTTTATTTCTCTTTATAGAGAGTCATCCAACCATTCACCCGTGTTGAGTCGGGCTTAAGAATGTAATTACTTGCTTAGGTCGTCAGCGTGCTCAGATAGGAATGCTGCAACACCTTTTGGAGATGCGTCCATACCTGATTTACCTTCTTCCCATTGTGCAGGACAAACTTCACCGTTCTTCTCGTGGAAGTTTAGTGCGTCTACCATGCGTAGCATTTCGTCGATGTTACGACCTAGTGGAAGATCGTTAACTACTTGGTGACGTACAAGGCCGTCAGCGTCGATTAGGAAAGAACCACGGAAAGCAACGCCTGCTTCTGGGTGCTCAACATCGTATGCTTTGCAGATTTCGTGCTTAACGTCAGCAACTAGTGGGTATTTAACTTGACCGATACCGCCGTCAGCGATAGCAGTGTTACGCCATGCGTTGTGAGAGAATTGAGAATCGATAGAAACACCGATTACTTCAACGCCTTTAGCTTGGAAATCTTCTAGACGGTTGTCGAAAGCGATTAGCTCTGAAGGACAAACGAAAGTGAAGTCTAGTGGGTAGAAGAAAACAACCGCTTTCTTACCTTTAGTGAATTCTGCGAAGTTGAAGTTATCAACGATCTCACCGTTACCTAGAACAGCTGCTGCAGTAAAGTCAGGGGCTTGACGACCTACTAGTACCATTTTGGAATCTCCTAAAAAATTAGTTGGCCCAACACATCTTTGTTTGGGCTCCGTTTCTACGCGACAAACTATAGTACAATCGGTACTATAGAAAAAAGCGAATTAAATAGATTAAGTCCATCGAAAAAAGCGATAAGCTTATTCTTTGTCCTTTTCTCAGGTCTTAGGACCTTCTTGTAACTTATCCTACTCATATTACAAAGTAATTTCATGAATAAATGGCCAAGTCTTAAGCAACTTCACTATCTTGTTACTCTTCACGAAACACGCCACTTTAGCGACGCCGCTGATCGCTGTTTCGTTAGCCAATCTACTCTGAGTAAAGGTATCCAAAACCTAGAAGAGCTGATCGGTTGCCCTTTGTATGAGAAGAAAGATAAAAAGAGCCCACTCGTTTTCACTCAAGCGGGAGAGCTGGTGGTGAAGCATGGCCGAGAGTTATTGGCGAAAGGGCAAGATTTGGTTGAACTCGGAAACCTATGTAACGGCGATGCGATGCAAGGCCAGCTGCGAGTTGGATGTATCCCTACCATTGCGCCATTTCTTTTGTGCGATTTGGTACAAGAAGCCAACCAGCGCTTTCCTCAGCTAAACTTACTGCTACGTGAAGACACCACAACGAACTTACTCGCAGCACTGCGTCATGGAGAATTAGATGTATTGATTCTGGCTCTACCTGTCGATATCGACAACATGGAGAGCAAAGTGGTTGGGCAAGATCCTTTTAGAATGGTCATCAGCCGTAATCAAGCAGATGGTATTCGTGCCCCAATTAAATATGATGACCTGCCAGACGAGTCTGTATTCTTATTGGAGAACGAGCACTGTTTAACTGAGCACGCGGTGTCAGCCTGTAAGTTAACCGACAAAGAGAAAATAAACCCGTTCACTGCCACAAGCCTCCATACATTGGTGCAAATGGTCGCGAACGGTTTAGGAACCACCTTTATTCCACAAATGGCTATCGACCATGGATTGCTGGAAAATCAAAACCTGGTGGTTATTGATCCGCCAGGTCAACAAGCCTACCGCGATATCGGCCTTGTTTGGCGACCAAGCTCGTCACGCCGTGAAACCTTCCACCAATTAGCCGAGGTGGTATCTGAGTTGCTGTAATTTCATAATAGCGTTTGATTGCCATTTTTGCAGAAACCCATACGATTATGTTCAATCGTATGGGTTTTTGGATTTTGCGAAATAGTATTTTACAGATTTATATAAAAAATATAGTAGAATAAAAAATATACTATAAGTAGTGATTGGTCCAAACACAGATAGAAAAATATCGAACAGACTGCTAGATTTGTCAGCAATAATTATTTTATTATCATTCTCTATAGTTAAAATATTATACTTTTCATTTTTAACCAGTTCGAAATCGAATCCATGAATTGATAAAATATTATCTATATCTAGTTTATAATAATAAGTTTTAGACCCTTTAGTATGAACTTGAACATGATCAAGGTTCACCACTCTTGCTTGCTTTTCAATACCGGATACCCAAAATTGGTAGGTATCTACTGCAAGTCCGTAGACTAAAAAAGATAGGAAAGTATAGCCTAAAGTAAAAGAAGAAAACTTAAGAAGTAGGAATGATTTTTTCATAATCCGCCGCCGCATTTTTCCTGTGAAAGCGCAAACTTTTCTAAAAAACCTACAGAACTTCTCATCTTTAATATTGCCCCGCAATATACGTGACTAGTGCTTGTTTCTTTATACTCTTCAACCTTAAAGTAATAAAAAGTAGATAGTGATATGGCTATGATAAAATAAATACCCATATTATGATTTTTAGTTTGGTACTTATCATCCCTATTTTTTATTATCAGTGCGAGCTGTGCCACGGTAAACACTAAGAGAAAAAACATAAAAAATGAGCTTAGTACAGTAACAAAGTAAACTCTATCTGAATCATACTCCCCCGAAGGGAAGTATATGAATGGGTAACTGCATACGGCAATGATTACTAAGCATTTTATCGAGTGCTCATATTCTGATATTTTTATAGCCATCTTTTATTCTTATTTTCCACACTTTTTATTGAATGAAAACTTTTCTAGTAGTTGTGTTGAACGACCAGTTTTAAGTTCAGACCCGCAATAGGATTACTATGTTGATTTTTCAAATTATCAAGATCAGAGTAATACTCAAAACTAGGATAAGGGATCGCGATAATCGCTATAATTAAAACTAAAATAGACCTTCTACTTGAAATGTCCTTGTTTACGCGTCCCATCAAATAATTGAAATTGAAATAGATAAAATAAGGTAAAAGGAATGCAAAGAAAAAAATTGTAATTGAGAATGACGCTGTCGATAAAAAATATACATCTTCATTGCCTGCCTTGGTGTTAGGCCAGAAATAAATTGAGTAAGATAGGAGTAGAGTAAAAAATAAAAACCAAGCGTTCGTTTTTACTGTATCTTCTTTGTTCATTTTAATTATCAGTCTATGTAAATTGTAACATTATATGTCACTATATTATCTTGGCTTCTTGAATTTTTTAATCTAATTAACTGTCCACGTAAAAAATTCAAGAGATTGCCCAATCATGAATACGACAACAGTGACGCGAGTAATGACAGGCTTTAACCATTGCTAGGATACCTATTGATGAACATAATTTTTATTTAACCCCCAAAATAAATTTTTATGGCGAATAATATAAATCGTATTAATATCATATTTAACTGAATTCATATAGTGTGGCGTTCTGCTGCGTTTTTTCGAATGGGTCCGGGGGAGTGGTATTTTATTTCTATTGACGAAAGTGATCTGGCGATAGAGCCTCATGATGTCATGAGGCTCTTTTTATTGCTGCCTCAATCCACTTCAGCTTCTTCTGGCTCTACTTCTTCTTGCAGTTCAAGCAAGTTAATCGCGATGGTGACGAAGTCACTGTCGGTGATGATGCCAACCAGCTCGCCATGACTGACCACTGGTAAGCAGCCCACTTTATGCTTCTGCATGTAAATAGCAGACTCTTTTAACCCAGCTCGAGGCTCTACTGACATAACGTTTTTGTGCATGATGTCGTTGAGAGGAGTCGATAGGGTAAAAGATTGAGCTGGCGGAATGTTTTGTAGGCTAGATTCTTGGGCTGCGAGAACGTCTCGTTGGGTAACTACGCCCAATAGTTTCCTATCAGCATCGACGACTGGGGTATGGCGGATATCAAGCGCTTCCATGGTGTGCTTAGCATCGGCCAGTGAGTGTGAGCGCAATAAAGTATGAGGGTTGCGAGTCATCATATCTTCAACCTTGATCATACGAACCTCCTTATTATTTATTTGTTGTTATCACTATAGTTTTTTATCCAAAAAATAACTGAGAGCTGGCGCATTTTTGGGTGAGATTTACACAACTATTTCATTTCACTGGAGAGCGGATTAAGTCGCACAATTTTACGCCTCTTTACAATAATCCATTGCTGTAAACCTTGCTATTGCGGCTCGTGTGCCTATACTAGCCCACTGCGAAATTTTTAGTCGCGTCTACTCATTCATCAACCAAACAAGACCAGAAAAATGCAAGTTTCAGATTTTCACTTTGACCTACCAGATGAACTCATTGCTCGCTACCCTCAAGAAGAGCGTACAGCAAGCCGTCTGCTTAAATTAGATGGCAATAACGGCAACCTAACTGATGGTTCGTTCAAGGACGTTTTAGACTTGGTTGAACCAGGCGATCTGGTTGTTTTCAATAACACGCGCGTTATCCCTGCTCGTGTATTTGGTCGTAAAGCATCAGGCGGTAAGCTTGAGGTGTTGGTTGAGCGTATGCTGGATGAGAAAAGCATTCTGGCGCATGTTCGTTGTTCTAAGTCACCAAAACCGGGCACTAAGCTGTTCCTTGGTGAGAATGATGAGTACGAAGCAGAAATGGTCGCGCGTCATGATGCGTTATTTGAAATCCATTTCACATCTGAGCAAAGCGTTCTAGAGATTCTGAACAGTGTTGGTCACATGCCACTGCCTCCTTATATTGATCGTCCAGATGAAGACGCAGATAAAGAGCGTTACCAGACGGTCTATAATGAAAAGCCAGGTGCGGTAGCTGCACCAACTGCGGGTCTTCACTTTGACGATAAGCTAATGGCCGACATGAAAGCGAAAGGTGTTGAGTTCGCTTATGTAACGCTACACGTTGGCGCGGGCACATTCCAGCCAGTAAAAGTAGACAACATCAACGATCACCACATGCATGCAGAGTACGTTGAAGTACCGCAAGAAGTGGTGGATGCGGTTGCGGCAACAAAAGCACGCGGCGGACGTATTATCGCAGTGGGCACGACATCGGTTCGTTCTCTAGAGAGTGCAGCGCAAGATGCTCTGAAAAATGGTACTGAATTAGTCCCATTCTTTGGTGATACAGAAATCTTTATTTTCCCTGGTTACGAATACCAGTTGGTCGATTGCCTTATTACTAACTTCCACCTACCTGAATCGACGCTGATCATGTTGGTGAGTGCGTTTGCAGGTTACGACCATGTGATGGCTGCATACGATCACGCAGTGAAGAGCGAATACCGCTTCTTCAGCTACGGTGACGCGATGTTCATCAACAAGAAAACGAGCTAATTTAAGCTGGTTATAAGCAATATAAATAAGAATTTACGGGTGCTAGCAGTAAGCTAGGAGTCGGGCAGGGTCTCTGTCTAACCTCTCGCAAGGAATACGCGACCGCTCCTCATAGAGTATTAAGGCTAACTTAAGCTCTGAATTAACAGTCAGATTGTTTCTCTGGCATATTGGAGGCTTCGTGAAATTAAAATACGAACTTAAAAAAACAAACGCTGGTGCGCGTCGTGGTCAACTTCAGTTTGAGCGCGGTACCGTTGAAACACCAGCATTCATGCCTGTAGGTACTTACGGTACTGTAAAAGGTATGACTCCTGAAGAAGTAAAAGACACAGGTGCTGAAATCCTACTAGGTAACACGTTCCACCTATGGCTACGCCCTGGTCAAGAAATCATGAAGATGCACGGTGACTTGCACGATTTCATGAACTGGCAAGGTCCTATCCTGACCGATTCAGGCGGCTTCCAAGTATTCAGCTTAGGTGCGATGCGTAAAATCACTGAAGAGGGTGTACATTTCCGTAATCCTGTAAACGGTGACAAGATCTTCATGGACGCTGAGAAGTCGATGGAAATCCAAAAAGACCTAGGTTCAGACATCGTAATGATCTTCGATGAGTGTACGCCTTACCCTGCGACACACAAAGAAGCGAAAGACTCAATGGAGATGTCTCTTCGTTGGGCTGAGCGTTCTCGTAACCACTTCGACAAACTTGAAAACCCGAACTCACTATTCGGTATCGTTCAAGGTGGTGTGTACGAAGACCTACGTGATGTATCGGTTAAAGGCCTAACGGAAATTGGTTTTGACGGTTACGCAGTTGGCGGCCTAGCAGTAGGCGAACCAAAAGAAGACATGCACCGCATTCTTGAGCACACATGTCCTCAACTACCTGAAGATAAGCCACGTTACCTAATGGGCGTAGGCAAACCTGAAGACCTAGTTGAAGGTGTTCGTCGTGGTATCGACATGTTTGACTGTGTAATGCCAACGCGAAATGCACGTAACGGCCACCTGTTTGTGACTGAAGGTGTGATCAAGATCCGTAATGCGAAGCATAAAACCGATACAACACCACTAGATTCAGAGTGTGACTGTTACACTTGTAAGAACTACAGCAAGTCGTACTTACACCATTTGGATCGTTGTAACGAAATCCTAGGTGCTCGACTGAACACGATTCATAACCTGCGTTTCTACCAACGAGTAATGTCTGACATTCGTCAGTCTATCGATGAAGACCGCTTTGAAGAGTTTGTTGCAGAGTTCTACGCAAGAATGGGGCGCGAAGTGCCGCCACTAGGTAAAGAATCTTAGTATTTCTTTTTTGCGAGCCCTGTCTCTCTTCGGAGGGATGGGGCTTGAAAATAAAGGGATACGACCCAATTAGACAAACAATTACGAAAATATAAATAGAGGATGTTTTAAATGTTTATTTCTCAAGCTCACGCAGCAGCAGAAGGTGCACCAGCAGGCGGCGGTTTCGAAATGCTTATCATGCTAGGTATGTTCGCTGTGATCTTCTACTTCATGATCTACCGTCCACAAGCTAAGCGCGTTAAAGAGCACAAGAACCTAATGGCTTCTATGGGCAAAGGCGACGAAGTTCTAACTAGCGGTGGTCTGATCGGTAAAATCACTAAGATTGCAGAAGACAGCGACTACGTTGCTATCGAACTGAACGCAAACAACGAAGTAGTTATCAAGAAAGACTTCGTTACAGCAGTGCTACCAAAAGGTACTCTGAAATCTCTATAAACAGCTAGAGGATCCTCGCTGTGCTAAACCGTTATCCGTTATGGAAGTACCTGATGGTGGTGTTTACCATTGCCATCGCTGCGTTGTACGCACTTCCGAATATATACGGTGAAGATCCGGCAGTTCAAGTTACAGGGGCGCGTGGCGCCTCTGTAGATATGTCTACGCTGGATGCTGTCACCAATGCTCTTGAAGCAGAAAACCTTTCAACTAAATCCGTTGCTCTAGAAAACGGTTCCATTCTTGTTCGCTTTAACGACACAGACTCTCAAATTAGTGCCCGTGATGTTATCACTGAAGCATTAGACGAAGACGTTATCGTTGCATTAAACCTAGCGGCTTCAACACCGGATTGGCTTGAATCTATTGGTGCTGCACCAATGAAGCTTGGTCTTGACCTACGTGGTGGTGTTCACTTCTTAATGGAAGTGGATATGGACGCTGCAATGGAAAAGCTAGTTGGCCAACAAGAAGAAGCGTTCCGTAGTGAACTTCGTGAAGAGAAGATCCGTTACCGTGCTATTCGTCCATCGGGCAAAGATGCGGTAGAGGTGATCTTACGTAATGAAGAGCAGCTTGCTGAAGCGAAATCGCTACTGCAATCTAAGCACCAAGATATGACATTCGTAGAGTCTGACTCGAATGGTCGTTTTTCTTTGATTGCTAACTTCACTGAAGCTCGTCTTCAAGAAATCCGTAACTACGCGGTAGAGCAAAATATTACCATTCTACGTAATCGTGTGAACGAACTTGGTGTTGCTGAGCCTTTGGTTCAACGCCAAGGCGCTAGCCGTATCGTAGTAGAATTGCCAGGTGTTCAAGACACGGCTCGTGCTAAAGAAATCCTTGGTGCGACAGCAACGCTTGAATTCCGTGAAGTTGATAGCAGTGCTGACTTAGCCGCTGCAGCTTCTGGTCGTGCCCCAGCCGGTAGCGAAATTAAGCAAGACCGTGATGGTCGCCCTGTGGTACTTAAGAAGCGCGTTATCCTAGGTGGTTCTAGCATTACAGATGCAAGCTCAAGTGTTGATGAATATGGTCGTCCTCAAGTTAACATCTCGCTAGACAGCGAAGGTGGTAGCAAGATGTCTGCGTTCTCTCGTCAAAATATCGGTAAGCTAATGGCGACGGTATTTGCAGAGTACAAAGACAGCGGTCGTAAGACACCTGAAGGCAAAGTGATTCTTACTAAGCATGAAGAAGTGATCAACCAAGCGACGATTCAATCAGCGCTTGGCCGTAACTTCCGAATTACTGGTATCGACTCTACAGCTGAAGCTCATAACTTGGCACTTCTACTTCGTGCAGGTGCTCTGATTGCGCCTATCTCGATTGTTGAAGAACGTACGATTGGTCCATCTATGGGACAACAAAACATCGATATGGGTATCATGGCGATGGTTTGGGGTATGGCTGCAGTAATGCTATTTACGCTGCTTTACTACCGTAGTTTTGGTCTTATCGCGAACGTTGCGCTAATGGCGAACTTGGTATTGATTATTGGTGTGATGTCGATGATCCCAGGTGCAACCATGACGCTACCAGGTATTGCCGGTATCGTATTAACGGTCGGTATGGCGGTCGATGCGAACGTACTGATCTTTGAGCGTATACGTGAAGAACTTCGAGAGGGACGCAGTCCACAGCAAGCAATTCACCAAGGTTACGCGAACGCATTCAGCACAATCGCCGATGCGAACATCACAACTCTATTAACTGCAATCATTCTATTTGCGGTTGGTACTGGTGCGATCAAAGGCTTCGCGGTAACGCTGTCTATCGGTATCCTGACTTCTATGTTTACAGCTATTGTCGGCACACGTTGTATCGTGAACCTGATGTATGGCGGCAAACGCGTTAAGAAACTGTCGATCTAAGGCTAGGAATTAATATGTTTCAGATTCTAAAAGCAGACAAAATGATCGACTTTATGCGTTGGTCAAAGGTTGCCTTTGTTCTTTCTATCTTGATGATTGGTACGGCTATCTTCACCCTAACAACGACATCGTTGAACTGGGGTCTAGACTTTACAGGCGGTACTCTGATTGAAGTTGGCTTTGAACAACCAGCACACCTTCCTGATATCCGTAGTGCACTTGAAGCTGAAGGCTTTGGTGATGCAACGGTACAGAACTTCGGTTCAGCTCGTGATGTAATGGTTCGTCTACGTCCTCGTGACGGCGTTGCAGGCGAGACGCTTGGTAACCAAATCCTTTCAGCTATCGAGAAAGGCACAGGTGAACAAGTTGAAATGCGTCGTATCGAGTTCGTTGGTCCTAACGTAGGTGATGAGCTAACAGAAGCGGGTGGCCTTGCTATCCTAGTTTCTCTTATCTGTATTTTGATCTACGTATCAGTGCGATTCGAGTGGCGTTTGGCGGCAGGTGCGGTACTTGCACTGGCGCACGACGTTATCATCACGCTGGGAGTATTCTCTCTGGTGCAAATTGAGGTTGACCTTACCATCGTAGCAGCCTTGCTAACGGTAGTCGGTTACTCCCTCAACGATACCATTGTTGTATTCGACCGTATTCGTGAGAACTTCCGTAAGATGCGTAAAGGCGAAGCACCTGAAGTGCTGAACAGCTCAATCACACAAACATTGAGCCGTACATTGATCACTTCTGGTACAACCTTGTTCGTAGTTATCGCACTGTTTGTTCAGGGCGGCGCTATGATTCACGGTTTCGCAACCGCACTTCTACTGGGTATTACGGTTGGTACTTACTCTTCTATCTACGTTGCATCTGCACTAGCGATGAAGTTGGGTATTACGCGTGAACACCTAATGCCACCACAAGTGGAAAAAGAAGGTGAAGAGTTTGACGAAATGCCTTAGGCCTTGGCCTAACAAGTTTCGCTAAACCAAAAAAACCGCTAGGCAACTAGCGGTTTTTTTATGCCTGCATTTTGCAGGAAAACTCAATACAAATTTTATGGTCGAAGTGAGTTGTACTTAATACCATAAGCGCTGTTCAGCTCGCATCTCGCATCCCTGAACCACAGATACAAAAAAGCCCCGCGTGTGCGAGGCTTTGAATTTTTTAGCGCTCTATTAAATAGAGACTATAAGCATCAGGCCTGAATTACTTCAGCATACCTTCGTTTGCGTTCTCACGAACGTGCTTAAGAATAGACTTAACACCACGTGCGCTTGAAGCTACAACGTTACCAGACTTCATGTAGTCAGTACCGCCAGCGAAGTCAGTTAGGATTGCACCAGCTTCACGTGCGATTAGATCGCCAGCTGCTAGGTCCCAAGGTTTTAGGTCTAGTTCTAGGTAACCGTCAACACGGCCAGCCGCTAGGTAACATAGGTCAAGTGCTGGAGAACCAGTACGACGGAAATCAGAACAGTCGATGAATAGACCAGAGATGATCTTCATGAAAGACTCAGAGTGTTGCTTAGCTTTGAATGGGAAACCAGTTGCTAGAACAGTACCTTGAAGGTCTTTAAGCTGAGTAACACGCATACGAGCGTTGTTTAGTTGAGCACCAGCGCCACGTTGAGCTGTGAATAGCTCGTTTAGCATTGGGTCGTAAACACAAGCAACTTCTGTACGACCGTTCATGCGAACAGCGATAGATACAGAGAAGTGAGGGAAACCTTTTACAAAGTTGTTGGTGCCATCTAGTGGGTCAACGATCCATTGTACGTCAGAGTCTTTACCTTCGATTAGGCCTTTCTCTTCAGAAATAATGCTGTGCTCTGGGTAAGATGCTTTGATTGTCTCAATGATCATGTACTCAGCTTCTTGAGCAATGTTAGTAACGTAATCGTTGTTACCTTTTAGAGACGTTTCGATCTTATCAGTTGTTTCTAGAGATTTAGCAATATGGTTGCCAGCTTTACGCGCAGCGCGTATCGCAATGTTTAGCATTGGATGCATATGGTTTTTCCCACAAGATGTTAAAGAACAATTTAAAGCGGCGGCGAGTATACCAAAGTTTTACCAAAAGGGAAGTGGTTATTTTTTGAACTCTTAGATTCACATTACGCGAAGGGTCTGACCATTTTACTTTGCTATGTGTTAATATCTCGCGATTATTTTTAAAGTGGTGTCATATAGCATGTTAGACAATGTAAAAGTCGTTCTGGTTGGTACGTCTCATTCGGGAAATATCGGATCAGCAGCTCGCGCAATGAAAGTGATGGGTTTAAGTCAGTTAGTTCTTGTAGACCCTCAGTGTGAAGTTGACGAGCAGACCTTAGCACTGGCTGCTGGTGCTGGTGACATCGCTGAAAATGCGGTTATTGTTTCTACATTAGACGAAGCCGTAAAAGACTGCGGTTTGGTTGTTGGTTCAAGTGCTCGTTCACGTACCCTTGAATGGCCAATGCTTGAGCCTCGTGAGTGTGGTGAAAAGTTTGCCGTTGAAGGTCAAAAGCACCCTGTAGCATTAGTCTTCGGTCGTGAGCGCACAGGCCTAACGAATGAAGAACTACAAAAGTGTCATTACCACGTATGTATTCCTGCAAACCCGGAATACAGCTCGCTAAACCTGGCGATGGCTGTACAGACGCTGAGCTACGAAGTTCGTGTTGCTCATCTAGATATGGTGGCTAGCCAATACAAGCCTCAGCCACAAGATGAGTACCCTCGTCACGAAGAACTAGAAATGTTCTACGAACACCTTGAAAAAGTCATCATCGATACCCAATTTATCTCTAAGGATAAGCCTGGTCAGGTGATGAATAAGTTACGTCGCCTGTTTAGTCGTGCGCGTCCAGAACTTCAAGAGATCAACACGCTTCGTGGTATTTTGACCTCTATCGAGAAGAGCAAAAATAGCCAGTAAAAACCATGCTCGCCGCAAGGATGAATACCTGACTAAAATAGTCAGGTAAAATACTTGACCAATTTAGTCAGGTATGGGAAGATTCCAACCACATAAACAATGTGGATACGGTGTGATATGAAACTTACATCTAAAGGAAGATATGCGGTAACGGCTATGCTAGATGTAGCACTGCATTCGCAAAAAAGCCCAGTTCCTCTGGCTGACATCTCAGAGCGACAAGGCATCTCGTTATCTTACTTAGAGCAACTTTTTTCTAAGTTACGTAAAGCTGGCTTAGTTGCTAGTGTTCGTGGCCCAGGTGGTGGTTACCGTCTTGGCGCTGAAGCGGGTGACATCGCTGTCGGAACTGTGATTGCAGCAGTTGACGAATCAGTAGATGCAACTAAGTGTCACGGTCGAGCAGATTGCCAAGGTGGTAGTCGCTGTTTAACTCACACCCTTTGGCGTGATTTAAGCTCCCGAATCAGCAGCTTCTTAAACGACATTACGCTCGGTGAGCTGATGAAAGATAACGAAGTTTTAGAGATTTCTGATCGCCAAGATATTGATCTTGCGGTTAACAATAGTTTTGCACATAAAAATACGAGCACTACAACGATTAGTGCAGCACCTCAGGGTGTTAATGCCCGCTCATAGCGGTCAGTTTTTACATTGGAGTAGAAAATGAAACTGCCTATTTACTTTGACTATTCAGCTACATGTCCAGTCGATCCACGAGTTGCTGAGAAAATGGTTCAGTGCATGACGATGGACGGTAACTTCGGTAACCCTGCATCTCGTTCACACCGTTACGGCTGGCAGGCAGAAGAAGCAGTAGATAATGCTCGTGAGCAAATTGCTGACCTACTAAATGCAGACCCACGTGAAATTGTTTTTACTTCTGGTGCTACAGAGTCAGATAACCTTGCTATTAAAGGTGCAGCGCACTTTTACGAGAAGAAAGGTAAGCACGTAATCACGTGCAAAACAGAACACAAAGCGGTTCTTGATCCATGTCGTCAACTAGAACGTGAAGGCTTCGAGGTAACTTACCTAGAGCCAGAAGCAAACGGCATCATCGATCTAGACAAGCTACAAGCTGCAATGCGTGAAGACACAGTTCTTGTTTCTATCATGCACGTAAACAACGAAATCGGCGTTATCCAAGATATCAATGCAATCGGCGAACTATGTCGTTCTCGCAAGATCATCTTCCACGTTGATGCAGCTCAGTCTGCGGGTAAAATCCCACTAGACGTAAAAGAGACTAAAGTTGACCTAATCTCACTTTCAGCTCACAAGATGTATGGTCCTAAAGGTATCGGTGCACTTTACGTTCGTCGTAAGCCTCGTATTCGTCTTGAAGCGCAAATGCACGGTGGCGGTCATGAGCGTGGTTTCCGCTCTGGTACGCTTGCTACTCACCAAATCGTGGGTATGGGCGAAGCGTGTGCTGTTGCTAAGCAAGACATGCAGAAAGATTACGATCACGCACTAGCACTTCGTGAGCGCCTACTGAAAGGTGTTCAGGATCTAGAAGCGGTAACAGTAAACGGTGACTTAGACCAACGTGTACCACACAACCTAAACGTGAGCTTTGCTTTCGTTGAAGGTGAGTCTCTGCTTATGTCTCTAAAAGACCTAGCAGTATCATCGGGTTCTGCATGTACATCAGCAAGTCTAGAGCCATCGTACGTTCTACGTGCTCTTGGTCTAAACGATGAACTGGCACACAGCTCAGTACGTTTCTCATTCGGCCGTTTCACAACGGAAGAAGAAATCGACTACGCGATTGCACAAATCCGTGTAGCGGTAAACAAATTACGCGACATGTCTCCTCTATGGGATATGTATAAAGAAGGGATTGATTTGAACACTGTTGAGTGGGCACATCACTAATCTCACGGAAATAGAGGATTCGAGGTAACTATTATGGCATATAGCGAAAAAGTAATTGATCACTACGAAAACCCACGTAACGTAGGTTCGTTTGATAAAGAAGACCCAAGTGTAGGTAGCGGCATGGTTGGCGCACCAGCTTGTGGTGACGTAATGAAACTGCAAATCAAGGTAACACCAGAAGGTATTATCGAAGACGCGAAATTCAAGACTTACGGTTGCGGTAGCGCAATCGCTTCTAGCTCACTAGTCACTGAGTGGGTTAAAGGTAAAAGCATTGATGAAGCGGCTGCTATCAAAAACTCTGAAATCGCAGAAGAGCTTGAGTTGCCACCAGTGAAAGTTCACTGTTCAATTCTTGCTGAAGATGCAATCAAAGCAGCAGTTGCGGATTACAAAAAGAAGCGTTAATCGTTTCTAAAAGTAATCACCAATAATAAGCAATATTTGGGAGCACCCTTTGTGCTCCCCCTGAGTTCTCAATTTTATATAAAACACAAGGTTGTAGTATGGCCATCACCATGACAGAGACGGCGGCAAGCCGAGTTCAAGCTTTCCTAGATAACCGAGGTAAAGGTATCGGGTTACGCTTAGCGGTTAAAACCACTGGCTGTTCGGGTATGGCGTATGTACTAGAATTCGTTGACGAGCTTAACGAAGAAGACCAAGTGTTCGAGCATTCAGGTGTGAAGGTCATCATTGATCCAAAAAGCTTAGTTTACCTAGACGGTACGGAGCTTGATTACGTAAAAGAAGGCCTAAACGAAGGTTTTGAATTCAACAACCCTAACGCGAAAGGCGAATGTGGTTGTGGTGAGAGCTTCAACGTATAAACGCTTCAATCGTAGAACGTTTATAGTGAGCGAAGAATAAAATTAGGCTCTGATTCAGAGCCTAAACTTAGGACCACCGTTACATGAATCATTTCGAATTATTTGGGCTACCACTTCAGTTCCAGCTGGATGGTAGCCTTCTTTCTTCTCAGTTTAGAGATCTGCAACGCCAATTCCATCCTGATAAATTTGCTACAGCTTCTGAGCGAGATCGCTTGCTAGCCGTACAAAAAGCAGCACAAATTAACGATGCGTATCAGGTGCTGAAGAATCCAATCAGCCGCGCTGAATACCTGTTAGTACAACATGGTGAGGATATTCGCGGCGAGCAGCAAACCATGCAAGACCCAATGTTCCTTATGGAGCAAATGGAACTGCGTGAAGAGCTTGAAGACATCGCCGACAGTTCTGACCCGGAAGATGCATTGTTTGCATTTGAAGGAAAGGTTAGCAAAATGTATAAACAACAATTAAGCGCTATCCAACAAGAACTCGACAGCCAGGCTTGGTTAGAAGCAGCAGACCGAGTAAGAAAGCTAAAGTTTATTGCAAAATTAAAGAATGAAATCGAGCTAGTTGAAGATCGTTTGATCGGCTAGTTGGTACAACAAGGACACATCCATGGCACTACTTCAGATTGCAGAACCAGGGCAAAGCGCCGCTCCTCACCAGCATAAGCTTGCTGTGGGTATTGATTTAGGTACAACAAATTCATTGGTTGCGTCAGTGCGCAGTGGTGAAGCGAGCACGCTCGTTGATCAAGATGGTCGTAGCATTCTGCCTTCCGTTGTTCACTATCAGTCAGACTCACATACGACTGGTGATGAAGCTCGTGCAAATGCACAGACTGATCCTAAAAATACCATTATCTCAGTTAAGCGATTGATTGGTCGCTCACTGGCTGATATTCAGCAACGATACCCATCTCTGCCATATCAGTTTGAAGAAAGTGATAATGGTCTGCCTGTGATCCGTACAGAGCAAGGCAACAAGAACCCGATTCAAGTGTCTGCAGATATTCTGAAAGCACTCGGTCAACGTGCTGAATCTACATTAGGCGGTGAGCTATCTGGTGCGGTGATTACTGTTCCTGCGTATTTCGATGATGCACAACGTGCTGGTACTAAAGACGCGGCGCAGCTGGCTGGTCTTCATGTATTACGTCTTCTAAATGAACCAACGGCGGCAGCGATTGCTTACGGTCTGGATTCAGGCAAAGAAGGGGTGATCGCGGTTTACGACTTAGGCGGCGGTACGTTTGATATCTCTATTTTACGCTTGTCTAAAGGTGTCTTTGAAGTTCTAGCTACTGGCGGTGACTCTGCACTAGGCGGTGATGATTTTGACCACCTTGTCGCTGATCATTTCAAAGAGCAAATGGGATTATCAGAGCTAACTGCTGAGCAAAACCGTGCGCTTCTAGATGCAGCAACAGAAGCTAAAATTGGCTTGTCTGAATCAGAAAGTGTTGATGTTGAAGTATTAGGTTGGTCTGGTTCATTAACTCGTGAAGAGTTTGAAGAGATCATCAAGCCTCTAGTTAAGAAAACGCTACTTTCATGTCGTCGTGCTCTAAAAGATGCAGAAGTTGATGCGGATGAAGTGCTAGAAGTAGTCATGGTTGGTGGTTCAACTCGTACATTACTAGTACGTGAAATGGTGGGTGACTTCTTTGGTCGTACGCCATTAACCAGCATTAACCCTGATGAAGTGGTTGCGATTGGTGCGTCAATTCAAGCGGATATTCTAGTAGGTAACAAACCTGATTCAGAAATGTTGCTACTAGACGTAATCCCACTTTCACTAGGTATCGAAACCATGGGTGGCCTAGTAGAAAAGATCATTCCGCGTAACACCACGATCCCAGTAGCTCGCGCACAAGAATTTACTACGTTCAAAGACGGTCAAACTGCAATGACAGTACACACCGTTCAAGGCGAACGTGAAATGGTTGACGATTGTCGCTCACTGGCTCGTTTTGCTCTGAAGGGCATTCCACCTATGGCTGCTGGTGCAGCGCATATTCGTGTGACTTACCAAGTGGATGCTGATGGCCTGTTGTCTGTAACAGCTATGGAAAAGAGCACTGGTGTTCAAGCTGAAATCCAAGTGAAGCCTTCTTACGGCCTGAGCGATGATGAAGTTGCTAATATGCTGAAAGACTCTATGACGTTTGCGAAAGAAGACATGCAAGCGCGTGCTCTTGCGGAACAACGCGTAGAAGCGGATCGTGTTATTGAAGGCCTGATCGCTGCAATGCAAGCTGACGGTGACGAGCTGCTTAACGAGCAAGAGAAACAACAGCTGCTACAAGCCATTGAAACGCTGATTGAAGTGCGCAACGGCGACAGTGCTGATGCCATTGAACAAGAAATTAAGAATACCGACAAAGCGAGCCAAGACTTTGCTTCACGTCGTATGGATAAATCAATTCGTGCTGCACTGTCAGGTCAGTCAGTCGATAATATTTAATAGTTAGAGAATAGATAAACATGCCAAAGATTATTGTTTTACCTCACGAAGATCTATGTCCAGAAGGCGCTGTTTTAGAAGCAAAAACTGGTGAAACGGTTCTTGATGTAGCGTTGAAGGCCGGTATTGGTATTGAGCACGCATGTGAAAAATCGTGTGCATGTACAACATGTCACGTTGTGATCCGTGAAGGTTTCGATTCTTTAGAAGAGAGTGATGACCTAGAAGACGATATGCTTGATAAAGCATGGGGCTTAGAAATGGAATCTCGCCTAGGTTGCCAAGCGAAAGTCGCTGATGAAGACCTTGTTGTTGAGATTCCAAAGTACACCTTGAACCTAGCATCTGAAGATCACTAAGAATTACTCTACAGTCATGGTGGTTTTCGCCATGACTGAGATAACGATTTAGCAAAACTGGCCTAGAATATAGATCATAAAAGTGACTAAGTGTCTCTGATAAATATAAGGAAGTGTTATGAGCTTGAAGTGGATTGATTCTCGCGATATCGCAATTGAGTTATGTGATTTGTACCCTGATACTGATCCTAAAACGGTACGTTTTACCGACCTACATCAGTGGGTATTAGACCTTGAAGAGTTTGATGACGAGCCTAATCACTCGAACGAAAAGATCTTAGAGGCTATTATTTTGTGCTGGATGGATGAGATGGATTAATCATCACATCGATGATTTGGCTATGGAGTGAAATCAACCCCATATAAAACGCAGCCAAGTTAACAATTCTTACTAAAAAAAGCGGACCTTATGGTCCGTTTTTTTATCAAAGTGACATTTTACTTCTACATAATGCTAACATCAGTGCGTTAATAAAAAATAATCAGGATCACTCAAGTAAGGTGGTTCTCAGACAAGGAGAAATCATGTCTACACAGATGTCAGTATTTTTAAGTCAAGAAGCTGCCCAGCCTCAGTGGGGAGCAAAAGCTATTTTATCGTTCTCGGAAGTAGGAGCGACAATTCACATTGGTGAAGGCCACGATCTTGGTGCTGTTCAACGCGCAGGTCGCACACTTGACGGACAAGGTATTTCATTCGTTTCGCTAAGTGGTGAAGGTTGGGACCTAGAAAGCGTATGGGCTTTCAATCAAGGTTACCGTGGACCAAAGAAAAAGAATGCATTGGAGTGGGATGCACTGCCAGAAGCTGACCAAGCTGAGCTAGAAGCGCGTATCCGTGCGACAGATTGGACGCGTGACATTATCAATAAAACGGCTGAAGAAGTTGCACCTCGCCAATTGGCGACAATGGCAGCTGAATACATTAAGTCAGTCGCACCTGAAGGCACAGTTAAAGCGAAAATCGTTAAAGACAAAGACCTACTAACAGAAGGTTGGGAAGGCATCTACGCGGTAGGCCGCGGCTCTGAGCGTACTTCAGCAATGCTTCAACTGGACTTCAACCCAACAGGCGACGAAAACGCGCCTGTATTTGCCTGTCTAGTTGGTAAAGGTATTACTTTCGACTCAGGCGGTTACAGCATTAAGCCAGGTCAGTTCATGACTGCAATGAAAGCAGACATGGGTGGCGCAGCGACTATCACTGGTGGTTTAGGTCTTGCGATTGAGCGTGGCCTTAACAAGCGCATCAAGCTTATCCTATGTTGTGCAGAGAACATGATCTCTGGCCGTGCATTGAAGCTTGGCGATATCATCACGTACAAGAACGGTAAGACGGTTGAGATCATGAACACCGACGCAGAAGGTCGTTTAGTTCTAGCTGATGGCCTGATGTACGCAAGTGAGCAAAATCCTGAGCTTATCATCGACTGTGCAACGCTAACGGGCGCTGCTAAAAACGCACTGGGTAACGACTACCACGCACTAATGAGCTTCGATGACGAGCTGGCTCACCAAGCACTAACGGCGGCTAACCAAGAGAAAGAAGGCCTGTGGCCACTGCCTCTTGCGGACTTCCACCGTGGTATGCTGCCTTCAAACTTTGCTGACCTTTCGAACATCAGCACGGGTGATTACACTCCTGGTGCAAGCACGGCTGCTGCGTTCCTGTCTTACTTCGTAGATGACTACAAAAAAGGCTGGATGCACATGGATTGCGCGGGTACTTACCGTAAATCTCCAAGTGATAAGTGGGCGGCAGGTGCAACAGGCATGGGTGTTCGCACACTGGCTCGCATTCTTATCGACCAAGCAAAATAATAATAACGATGAGCGGTGTTTCGGTACCGCTCATTGATTAACTTAGATCGAATGATCTTAGTAATTTCAGTATTTAATAACAAAAAAATGAAGTGAAGGAATCCCTATGGCTCTAGAAAGAACGTTCTCAATTGTTAAGCCGGATGCAGTTAAACGTAACCTTGTTGGTGAAATCTACCACCGCATCGAAAAAGCAGGCCTAGAAATCATCGCTGCTAAGATGGTTCGTCTGACTGAAGAGCAAGCGAGCGGCTTCTACGCGGAACACGAAGGCAAAGAATTCTTTGGTCCACTAAAAGAGTTCATGACTTCTGGTCCTATCATGGTTCAAGTACTTGAAGGCGAAAACGCAATTGCTCGTTACCGTGAACTTATGGGCAAAACAAACCCAGAAGAAGCGGCATGCGGCACGATCCGCGCTGATTACGCAATCAGCATGCGTTACAACTCAGTACACGGTAGCGACAGCCCAGAGTCTGCAGCTCGTGAAATCGAGTTCTTCTTCCCTGAATCTGAGATTTGCCCACGTCCAGCTCAATAAGCGACACAGCAAATGATTCTAAAGGCTTCACTTCGGTGAGGCCTTTTTTGTATGTGGATTTTACGTTAGAGATAGTTTACCTAGTCGTCATTCCCGATAGTGACGCAGGAGCGCAGTTGGGAATCTCAATTGTGGTTGGAGATTCCAGATACCTCGTCCCTCAGTTCTGGAATGATGAGGTTAAAGGAACTGGTGACCAGACGACTATGAATGGAAAGTGACTGAGTAAGTTTTCACGTCATTCACGATAGCGACGAAGGAGCGTAGTCGGGAATCTCTATTCGTTGTTGGAGATTCCAGATACTTCGTTCCTCAGTTCTGGAATGACGAGGTTTGAGGAACTGGTGACCAGAAGACTATGAATGGAAAGTTACTGAGCAAGTTTTTACGTCATTCCCGAAAGCGACGAAGGAGCGTAGTCGGGAATCTCTATTCGTTGTTGGAGATTCCAGATACT
>NZ_JAEFCE010000030.1:0-16690 GCF_016406055.1 Vibrio sp. IB15 | reverse complement strand
CTTCGTTCCTCAGTTCTGGAATGACGATATTTGAGGGACTAGTGAACTTATGACTATGAATGGAAAGTTACTGAGCAAGTTTTCACGTCATTCCCGATAGCGACTGGGGAGCGCAGTCGGGAATCTCAGTTGTGGTTGGAGATTCCAGATATCTCGTCCCTCGATTCTGGAATGACGAGGTTTGAGGAACTGGTGACCTGACGACTATGAATGAGAAGTTACTGAGTAAGTTTTCACGTCATTCCCGATAGCGACGGAGGAGCGCAGTCGGGAATCTCAGTTGTGGTTGGAGATCCCAGATACCTCGTCCCTCAGTTCTGGAATGACGAGGTTAGAGGAACTGGTGAGCAGACGACTATGAATGGAAAGTTACTGAGTGAGTTTTTACGTCATTCCCGAAAGCGATGAAGGAGTGCAGTCGGGAATCTTGTTCTTATTTCCTGAATTGTAAGTAATGAAAGGTGGTTGTGTAAATTTTAATCACTTAAGTTTGAATGTCTTAGTAAACACAGGGTTTTACAGCCCTTGTTGAACATGCGTAAAGGCTGTACAATTCGCGCCCTTAATTATTGTTCCGTCATTGAGAGGCATCATGACCACAGCTAAAGTCAATCTACTCGATTTTGATCGTAAAGGTCTTCGTAAATTTTTCACAGAAGAATTGAATGAGAAAGCTTTTCGCGCAGATCAAGTGATGAAGTGGATGTATCACTTCGGTGTCGATGACTTCGAAAACATGAACAACATCAACAAAAAGCTGCGTGAAAAACTTCAACGCCGCTGTGAAATTGTTGCACCTGTTGTTTCTGAAGCTCAACACTCTTCAGACGGCACAATTAAATGGGCGATGAGCGTTGGCGACCAAGACGTTGAGACGGTATACATCCCAGACGGTGACCGTGCAACGCTGTGTGTATCTTCACAGGTTGGTTGTGCACTAGAGTGTAAATTCTGCTCGACAGCTCAACAAGGCTTTAACCGCAACTTAAAAGTTTCTGAGATCGTGGGTCAAATCTGGCGTGCTGCTCGTGAAATCGGTCTAGAGAAAGAGACTGGTCGTCGTCCAATTACTAACGTTGTAATGATGGGTATGGGCGAGCCGCTACTAAACATGAAAAACCTAATGCCATCATTAGAGATCATGCTTGATGACCTAGGTTTTGCACTGTCTAAGCGTCGCGTAACAGTATCTACTTCAGGTGTTGTATCTGGCCTTGACCAAATGACAGATAACATCGACGTAGCACTAGCTATTTCTCTACACGCGCCAAACGATGAACTTCGTAGCCAAATCATGCCGATCAACGACCGTTGGGATATCCAAGATTTCCTAGCGTCTGTTCGTCGCTACATTGCCTCTTCAAATGCCAACCGCGGTAAAGTAACGGTAGAGTACGTTCTATTGGATCATGTAAATGATGATATGGACCACGCTCGTGAACTTGCAGAGCTAATGAAAGATACGCCATGTAAGATTAACCTGATTCCATTTAACCCTTACCCAGGTTCACCATACAAGAAGCCAAGCAACTCTCGTATTGACCGCTTCCAAAAAACGCTAATGGAATACGACTACACAGTAACGGTTCGTAAAACGCGTGGTGATGATATTGATGCAGCATGTGGCCAGTTGGTTGGTGATGTTATCGATAGAACTAAGCGTACTAAAATGCTTAAAGCAGCATCAGAAGCTAACTTGGTTGCCGGTGGTGTGATTGAAGTAAAAGCGGTATAAAACGCGATTTGAATCTAAACAAGCCAGAAGTATTACTTCTGGCTTGTTGCGTTTTTGGGACTTCGTTTTCTATTTTTTGGACTTCTTGCCCACGCTTTCTTACATTTTTCGTCAATTTTTGGACAAAACCATGAGCTGACGGTAAATTTTGTTGAAAGTATTTTTGCCTTGTAATGGCATTAGCTTATGATTAACTAATCTTAAATTAATTTAAGTGCTCGCTTGTTACTGATCATCAATATGTCTATTTAGGTTGGCTACTTGATAAACTAGCTTCCTGAGAACGTCACTAATAATAAAATGCATGTCGTTCGTCTTTAAGGGTTGATGAGTTGGGTAACAGGACAAATTCCACATAAGTGGGTTGCTAGAATGAGCTTAAACGACAATAAAAAACGCTCTCGTCGACCTGCGATAATATTTTAGAAGTTCACTCTCTATGAACACAGAACACGACACACAAGCGCAAGAACCAATCGCTCCAGCTCTAGAAGCAGGGACGCTACTGAAAAATCAACGAGAAGCTCTTGGTTTAACACAAAAGCAGATCTCGGATCGCCTAAAACTACGCATCTCTTTAATTCAACAAATTGAAGAAAACCAATTTGAGTCAGACCAAGTCGCAACCTTTATGCGTGGTTACATCCGTTCATACGCGAAATACGTCAATCTTGATGAAAAAGTGGTATTGAACGCGCTTCGCCATTCCGGTGATGCTCAACATGAAGATCAAGAAATGCTGAGCTTTTCTCGCAAGACGAAAACAGAAAAGCACAACAGCCGTATCATGCTGCTCACTTGGGGTATCTTTGCAGTTATCGTCGGTATATCTTCACTGTGGTGGTGGCAGAATCAACAACAAGACACCCTATCTCAATCTCTGGCTAACACTGAAGGCTCAGAAGAGCTTGCGGTGGAAGAGTCGTTGGACCCTGAGTTCGCCTCTTTAGAAGTGATTGAAGCTGAGCAGAACGACGCAGCGGCTTCTGTGATTGAAGATACTGAAGGCCTTGCTGCAATCAGTGATGCGGCAAATACTTCAGCTGCACTTGACGTGACTGATGAACAACCAGCAGTCGACGTAGAACCAGCTGTTGAATTAGAAACAGTTGAAGCAACACCTGCTCCTGAAACAACGCCAACACCGGAAGTAGCAACCAAAGCGCTAACGATGCAGTTTACTGCAGACTGTTGGATTCAAGTTAAAGATGCGACCGGCAAAACCTTGTCAACGGGCATCAAAAAAGCGGGTCAGTCACTAAATCTATCAGGAATTGCGCCATATAAAGTGATTCTAGGTGCGCCAGAAGGCGTATCAATGACATTTGCAAGTGAACCTGTCGACCTTTCTGGGTATACTTCAGGCAAAGTAGCCAGAATAACCTTACCTTAGAGTTAATATGCAACACGAATCTCCTATTATTCGTCGCAAATCAACCCGTATTTATGTGGGTGATGTGCCGATCGGTGATGGTGCACCTATTGCTGTGCAATCCATGACCAACACAAGAACAACAGACGTAGCCGCAACCGTTGCTCAGATCCGAGCTTTGGAAAATGTAGGCGCTGATATCGTTCGCGTATCTGTACCGACTATGGATGCCGCTGAAGCATTTAAGCAAATCAAGCAGCAGGTTTCTGTTCCTTTGGTCGCTGACATTCACTTTGACTACCGTATCGCGCTGAAAGTGGCTGAGTACGGTGTAGACTGTCTGCGTATCAACCCAGGTAACATCGGTAACGAGAGCCGTATTCGCTCAGTTGTTGATTGTGCTCGTGATATGAATATTCCGATTCGTATTGGTGTTAACGGTGGTTCTCTTGAAAAAGAGATCCAAGAGAAATACACAGAGCCAACAGCAGAAGCGCTTGTTGAATCAGCAATGCGTCACGTCGATATCTTAGACCGTCTCAACTTTGACCAATTTAAAGTGAGCGTTAAAGCATCTGACGTATTCCTAGCTGTAGGTTCATACCGTTTACTGGCAAAACAGATTGACCAACCGCTTCACCTTGGTATTACCGAAGCTGGTGGTGCACGTGCTGGTGCGGTTAAGTCTTCTGTTGGCTTAGGTATGCTTCTTTCTGAAGGTATTGGTGACACGCTACGTATCTCGCTAGCGGCGGATCCTGTTGAAGAGATCAAAGTTGGCTTCGATATTCTTAAATCTTTGCGCATTCGCTCGCGTGGTATTAACTTCATCGCGTGTCCAAGCTGTTCTCGTCAAGAGTTCGATGTTATTAACACCGTAAACGCGCTTGAAGAGCGTCTAGAAGACGTGATTACCCCAATGGATGTCTCTATCATCGGTTGTGTGGTGAATGGCCCTGGTGAAGCAGAAGTATCTCATTTAGGTCTAGCGGGTAGTGCTCGTAAGAGTGCCTTCTACGAAGATGGTAAGCGTCAGAAAGAGCGCTTTGACAACAACGACCTTGTTGATCAGCTTGAAGCTAAGATTCGAGCAAAAGCATCAGTGCTTGATAAAGCAAATCGCATTGATGTAGAAAACCTAGAAGATTAATAAAACGCGATGAGGTGTGGTTGTCTATTCGCATCAACACCTGGTCGTGAGAAATTACGGAATAAATATTGTGGCTAAAAATATCCAAGCAATCCGAGGCATGAACGACTGCCTACCGACTCAATCACCACTGTGGCAGAAAGTAGAAAACGCAGTGAAAAACGTGGTGAGTGCACACGGTTACAACGAAGTGCGTATGCCTATCGTTGAAGAAACAAACCTATTTAGCCGCGCAGTGGGTGAAGAGACAGACGTTGTTTCAAAAGAGATGTACACCTTTGATGACCGTAACGGCGATAGCCTAACGCTACGTCCAGAAGGCACAGCTGGTTGTGTACGTTCATGCATCCAAAACAGCCTTATTAACCGTGATGAGCAACGCCTATGGTACATGGGTCCAATGTTCCGTCACGAGCGTCCTCAAAAAGGTCGCTACCGTCAATTCCACCAATGTGGTGTGGAAGTGTTTGGTCTAGACGGTCCAGACGTTGACGCAGAACTTATCATGATGACTGCGCGTCTATGGCGTGAGCTAGGCATCGACAAGCACGTTCGTCTAGAGCTGAACTCAATCGGTTCTACTGAAGATCGCGCAAACTACCGTACAGCACTTGTTGCTTTCCTTGAACAGCACATTGATGTGCTAGACGAAGATTGCAAACGTCGCATGCACACAAACCCACTTCGTGTACTAGATACTAAGAACTCAGACGTTCAAGCTATCTTAGGTGACGCACCTCGACTTTCTGAATACTTAGGTGAAGAGTCGAAGCAACATTTTGCTGGTTTGTGTGAACTTCTTGATGCCGTTGGTATCGAATACCAAGTTAACGAGCGTCTAGTACGTGGTTTGGACTACTACAACCGCACAGTATTTGAGTGGATCACTGAAAGCCTAGGTGCTCAAGGTACCGTATGTGGTGGTGGTCGTTACGACGGTCTTGTTGAGCAACTTGGCGGTAAAGCAACACCAGCTGTTGGTTTCGCGATGGGCCTAGAGCGTTTGGTCCTAATGATGGAAACGCTAGAGCTTACTGAAGTTCGTCGCAGTGTTGATGTTTACATGGTTGCGGCTGGCGAAGGCACTATGATCGCGGGCATGCAATTAGCGAATCAATTACGTGATACCGTTGAAGGTGTACGTGTAATGAGCCACTTCGGTGGTGGTAGCTTCAAGAAGCAATTCAAACGTGCAGACAAAGTAGGTGCTGTAGTTGCTCTGGTACTGGGTGAAAACGAAGTAGCAGACAACACTGTGGTATTGAAAGATCTGGTTGGTGGTGAACAAGAAGTTGTTGCCCAAGCAGACGTTGCTGCAAAAGTAGCTGCGCTAATCTAATTAGCCTTAGAGCAAACGCTCATAACGAATATTAACGTCAGCACTATGCTGGCGTTTAAAGAATTAAAGAGGACAGGAAGTGGAACTTTACGATAGCGAAGAGCAGCAGGTTGAAGCCATTAAAGATTGGTGGAAAGAGAACGGTAAAGCCGTAATCTTCGGTACGGTTATTGGTTTAGGTGGTCTATTCGGTTGGCGCTACTACCAAGATTCAGTAGTTGAGGCGCGTGAAGCTGCTTCAGAAAGCTACACGACAGTGATCTCTGCTTTAGATGCAAAAGGCGTTGATGCTCAATCTGATATTCAAGCTTTTATCGATGCAAATAAAGATGCTGAGTACTCAGTACTTGCAGCGATGCAGCTAGCAAAAGTACAAGTACAAGCGGGTGAATTATCTGCAGCACTTGAACAGCTAGAGTGGGCAAAAGCGGCAACTAAGGATGCGGCACTTTCGCCACTACTGACTTACCGTGTTGCTCGTATCAAAGCTGAACAAGGTGAATTCGATGCTGCGTTGTCTGATCTTGCTGCAGTAACGGACGAATCTTGGAAAGGCCGCGTGGCTGAACTACGTGGTGATATCTCACTTCGTAAAGGCGACACAGACGCAGCATACAGTGCTTACACAGAAGCACAGCAAGCTGTTGATGCGAGCCAAACGCTTCAAATCAAACTTGACGACCTAGCTAAATAAGGCGCTTTGAATGAAGAAGATGTTTCCAAAAGCGGCGTTGTGTGCGATTGCTCTTGGCCTATTAGCTGGCTGTGCGGGTGAAGAAGACACCGTAATCATGGCGCCAGTACCAACGGTAAACAGTGAGTTCACTCCTAAACAGGAATGGTCGACCTCGGTTGGTGATGGTGTTGGTCACTACTTTTCAAAACTGACACCGGAGCTGGCTTACGACAAAGTGTTTGTTGCAAGCCGTGAAGGTCTGGTTAAAGCGCTTGATCCTGAAACAGGTAAAGAGCTGTGGAAAACAGATCTTGAGAAAGATGTGTTGGCTCGTTTGTCTGGTGGCTTAACTGCAGCTTACGGCAAAGTGTTTGTTGGTTCTGAAAACGGTGAAGTAATCGCACTGGATGAATCGACTGGCGAAGAGCTGTGGCGTGTATCGGTAAACGGTGAGGTGCTAGCATCTCCTGTCACTGACAACAATATGGTATTGGTTCATACTAGCCGCGGCATGATGCTCGCGCTAGACCAAGAGACCGGTGAACAGAAGTGGACAATCAGTACTGAAGTTCCAAGCCTGACACTACGTGGCGACAGTGCTCCTGTTGCAGTTTCTGGTGGTGTGTTCTGGGGGACGGCAAATGGTCGTCTAGCAGCAGCTATTGTTGAGCGTGGTCAGTTAATTTGGCAACAACCTGTTGGTACACCAAAGGGCGCGACGGAAATTGATCGCTTGGTTGATGTGGATGCATCGCCAGTAGTACTGGGTGGTACTTTGTACACCGTTGGTATTAACGGTCAGTTGATTGCCATTGATCTACGCTCTGGTAAGCCAGTTTGGAAACGTAACTACTCGTCAGCGATTGATTTAGCAAGTGACGGCAGCCGTTTGTTCCTTGTAACAGATAAGGATCATGTAGTTGCAGTAGATGCTCGTAGCGGTACCGAACTGTGGAGTACTCCATTGCTAGAAAACCGCTTACTGACAGCACCTGCTATCATTAACGGATACGTTGTGGTGGGTGATACAGAAGGTTATCTACACTGGTTAGATCGCTCAACGGGTGAGTTTGTTGCTCAGCAGTTGGTTGATGACAGCGGCTTTGCTGTAGCGCCAATTGAACTGCCTGAAGGCTACTTAGTGACGACTCGCAACGGCGATGTAAAGAAACTGACGATTAGCCAATAAAAGCGTGATATAATTCACAGTCGGCTCCTGGTTGGTAACAGCCAGGAGCCGTTTTGTTGTTAAAAATTAATAAACCATGTGGTTATAGGTAAGAGTTTAAACTTACGAACAAGTGCTTACCTATAACTACATTAAGAGAAGAAATTGTAGAGGTTGTTATGGTACCTGTTGTTGCTCTAGTAGGGCGTCCGAACGTAGGTAAATCTACGTTGTTTAACCGATTGACTCGAACTCGTGATGCATTGGTTGCGGATTTCCCTGGCTTAACGCGTGACCGTAAATATGGCCATGCTCAACTTGGTGAGCATGAGTTTATTGTTATCGACACTGGTGGTATCGACGGTACTGAAGAAGGTGTTGAAACTAAAATGGCAGAGCAGTCATTAGCGGCGATTGACGAAGCTGATGTTGTGCTGTTCATGGTAGATGGCCGTGCTGGTCTAACACCATCTGACGTTGCTATCGCGAAGCACCTTCGCCAACTAGAAAAGCCTTCAATGCTTGTAGTAAACAAGGTTGATGGTATTGACCCTGATGCAGCAAGTGCTGACTTCTGGCAGCTAGGTGTAGAAGACATGTACCAAATCGCTGCAGCGCACGGTCGTGGTGTTACAGCACTGATTGATCTTGCTCTAAACCCATTTGCTGAAGCACTTAAAGCTGAGCAGGGTGAAATTAGCGATCTAACAGAATTTGAAGACGAAGAAGCAGAACAGGTTGATTTCACTGAAGAAGAAGCGGAACAAGAGTTCAAGCGTCTGCAAGATCAGCCAATCAAGCTTGCTATTATTGGTCGTCCAAACGTAGGTAAATCAACGCTAACTAACCGTATCCTAGGTGAAGAGCGTGTGGTTGTTTACGATATGCCTGGTACTACTCGTGATTCTATCTACATCCCAATGAGCCGTGATGAGCGTGAATACGTTCTGATCGATACTGCGGGTGTTCGTCGTCGTAAAAACATCAACGAAACCGTAGAGAAGTTCTCGGTTGTTAAAACGTTGAAAGCGGTTGAAGATGCGAACGTAGTTTTACTTGTGATTGATGCTCGAGAGAACATCTCAGATCAAGACTTGAGCTTACTAGGCTTTGCATTGAACGCTGGTCGTTCAATCGTGATCGCAGTAAACAAGTGGGATGGCCTAGATAACGACGTGAAAGAGCGCGTTAAGAAAGAACTAGACCGTCGTTTAGGTTTCGTTGATTTCGCACGTATTCACTTCATCTCGGCACTTCACGGTACTGGTGTTGGTCACTTGTTTGAATCGGTTCAAGAGGCTTACAAGTCAGCGACAACCCGTGTTGGTACGTCTGTCCTAACTCGTATCATGAAGATGGCGACTGATGATCACCAACCACCTATGGTTCGTGGCCGTCGTGTGAAACTGAAATACGCGCACGCGGGTGGTTATAACCCACCAATTATCGTTATCCACGGTAACCAAGTTCGTGACTTGCCAGATTCATACAAGCGATTCCTGATGAATTACTACCGTCGTTCACTAGAAATCATGGGTACGCCAATTCGCATTCAATTCCAGAACAGCGAAAACCCATTTGAAGCTAAGACGAACAAGCTAACTATCTCTCAAGAGCGTAAACGTAAGCGCATGATGAGCATGGTTAAAGGACGTAAATAGTCCTTTTGAATAGATTTGATACCCGAGCCTGTCTCGGGTATTTTTTTAAGCAAAATTTACGTTATCTGATAACCGCACCTTGCTAGGAATTATCAGCAAGCGACCTAGACTAGATTCCAAAAGAAGAACGACATGACAATGAGCGACTTGATTACACCAGCAGCAATCACACCGACCATCACCCAATTTTGCCACCAGACTTGGCAGCTTGAGGCAAAAGTTCTGTATGTTGAAAGTGATGAGAGCAAAACCTACTTGATCACTGATGTGACTCCTTTTCATCCTGTTAGCCATATTTGGCCAGATCACCCAGCAGATAAAGGCACCATTAACCTTGGTGGCGTGCAATATACCGTTGATGATTGTTTAGTTGGCGCGATAGAACAATCTACTGGCAAACTTTATGTAGCAGCAGATATTCCTGTTAAGCGTGATACAGAGGGTTGGATGTTTGTGGTAGTCCACCAGCTACCTGTATCTGCTTCTACGATAAGTGTTAACGAGCAGGTATCGTTGTCGGTTGATAAAGAGTACCAAGCGAGCCTTAGCCGTGGCCATAGCGCTGGACATGTCGCCTTCTTAGCGTTGAATAAGGTCTTAGCTGATAACTATTGGCGCAAAGATGCAGACCGCAAAGATCCATTGGGCAGCTATGACTTTAATAGCTACGCCCAAGTCACCAGCTTTGTAACGCCTGAACAATGTAAAGACACTTATCGCTTGGGTAAAACCTTGAAGAAGCGCGGCCTTAATGTGGCAGATATGCTAGCGAACCTTGAGGTCATTGAAGCCTATGTTAATGAGCTGATTTCTGTTTGGTTAGCACAACCAACGGCGGTTACGATGAGGTTAGAGGGCGAGGCGTTAACAGACTCTCGTTACTGGGAGTGGCAGCTTGACGCAGATACTCAGGTGACCATTCCTTGTGGTGGTACACACATTGGGAATACCGCAGAATTTGGTGCGCTGTCCGTTAAGTTAACCCAGTCAGATGACCAAAATATTGAAATGCTGACGCATGTAATTCGATGATTTGAGCAATAGATCGAAATGACTTGTGCTGCTTATTCTGTTTTGGGTTGTCACTTTTAATATAATTAACTGTTTAAAATTGAAATGCAGCACATGTAACTTATGCTTTCGGTATGTGGTGATATAAATATTCTTTTTGGGGTAGATCGCTGATCAAAATAGATAAAGCGAAAGATCAACCTATGATCTTCGATTGTGTGTCGTGGTAATTAAGTGTGTTATTATTAACCAATAACAAGCTTGCATAAGAACAGGCTGTACCCGATTAAATAATTGAAAGCTTTAGTGAATGGAACAACAATTTTTATTAGAAGGCCACCGAGCAGTCAATAGGTTGCTTCGGAAGCTTGCCCTTGGGATGGATCGCAAGGACTTAAACAGCAAGATCATAGAGCTCACAGAACAGCTTTTTGGTCAGCGTATGGCTTCAATTTTACTGCTCAACGCTGAGTCCCAGACTTTGCATCTCGAATATGCTCCAAATTTGCCTGATTTCTATAATCAACAGATAGAGGGCGTTGGTATAGGTGTTGGAATTGGTTCGTGTGGTGAGGCTGCTGCGCTTAAAAAAGCAGTGATGGTCTCAGACATCAACACCCACCCTAACTGGGCACCTTTCTTGGCGTTAACAACCCAGGCGAACCTTCATGCGTGCTGGTCTGTACCAATTCTTTCTTCAAACGGGCACGTACTCGGTACTTTCGCTATATACAGCCAATGTATTTCCGAGCCACATGAATTCGAACTTGAGATCTTAGAGTTGCTCGCTTCTCTATATTCAGTAGCATTAGAAAAGTACGAGCTAGAAAACCAGCTTAACTTTTTCGCTAATCGTGATTCTCTTACCCATTGCTTGAATCGTCGTGCCTTGTTCAATGAAGCTGAAAAGGTCTTGGCCAAGCGCAGTTTTGCTCAGAAGGTGATGGCGTGTCTGTTTGTCGATGTCGATAAATTCAAATCAATTAATGACACCTACGGTCACAGCTTTGGTGATGATGTGCTATTGGCGGTTGCTAGAGTGCTTGATGATGCTACGACAGCGTGTGCCAAGATAGGCCGTTATGGTGGTGATGAATTTGTGGTGTTCTCTTGTTTTGATGACAAAGATAGCGTTGTTAGCTTCTACCACGGTTTAGAGAAAACACTACAACAAGCGCTTTATATTAATGATGTGCAGTTCTCAGTGAGTGTTGGTCTTGCTTGTGAAAAAGATCCACAGGGGTTAGATCAGTTGATCGCACAAGCTGATAAGAACATGTACCAAATCAAACAAGCTAAATCCAAGCAGTAGTAGATTGTAAAAAGAGTCGTGAATTAGGAAATACTAATGAGTGAAAATATCTGCCCTAAGTGTCAGTCAGAGCTTGGTTGGGACGGACAATACCACTGTGAAAGTTGTCAGGCACATTTTACTAAAATAGGGTTCTGCCCAGAGTGCAGCAGCCTGTTAGAAAAACTTCAAGCCTGTGGTGCCGCGAGCTATTTTTGTAATGGTGACTGTAACGAGCTTAAGTCTAAGTCGAGAGTAAAGTTCGAGTTCCAACCTGCGGAATAACCTTTTATTGAGTTTTCTTATTAGATACAAAAAAGCCCTGTCGATTATCGATAGGGCTTTCTAGTTTTTAACGTTCGAATTAGTTCTAAACTAGCCCTTAGTTGCTCTTGCCGTCACTTGCGACTCAATCACGCCATCTTCAACTTGAGTGGTGATCACTTCACCGACTTCGACATCGTTAATTGATGACACCGTCTTGCTCGATGCTGAATGAGTAATGCTGTAACCACGCTTTAGGGTTGCCAGTGGACTAACGGTCTCTAATTTCTCGGCAGCCATTGCCAGCTGGTGGCGAGTGGTTAGCAGGGTTTTATCCATCGCATCTAATAGCTTTTGCTCTGAACGCTGCAGATGCAGTTTTTGTTCACCCAAGCGTTTCACTGGCGAGTTCAATTGAAGCTGATGCTGTTTGCGTTCGACACGCTGTGCATGCTGCTTTAGGTATTGAGTCATTCCGCGACGCAGACGCATGTCTAGATCATCCAGCTGCTGGCTCTGTTTTTGCAGTTGGTAGCTAGGGTGCTGTCTTTCTAAGCGGTGTTTCAATGTTTGAGTCGACTGCGCTTGCTTGATTAATATGTGGCGAATCGCGCTGACTAAGCGAGCACGTTTAGAGGCGAAAGCTTGCTCTTTATGACTGTTGTCACGGCTAACCAATTCAGCTGCCGCTGATGGAGTAGGGGCGCGCATATCGGCAACGAAATCGGCAATAGTAACATCCACTTCGTGGCCAACGGCGCTGATGATCGGGATTTGGCTTGCAGCAATAGTGCGAGCAACGATCTCGTTGTTGAAGCACCAAAGGTCCTCTAACGAACCACCACCACGGCCCACGATTAACACATCACACTCATTGCGTTCATTAGCACGTCCAATCGCTTGAGCAATTTGAATCGCCGCTTCTTCGCCTTGCACCATAGTTGGGTATACCACAACCGGTAACGAAGGATCACGACGTTTAAGTACGTCCAAGATATCGTAGAGAGCAGCACCGGTCTTAGAGGTAACAACACCAACGCGCTTTGGGTGCTCAGGAAGAGCTTGTTTACTCGATTGAGCGAAGAGCCCTTCTGCGGCGAGGTTCATCTTTAGCTTTTCAAACTCTTGTTGAAGTTTACCGTCACCTTCTGGCTGCATGCTTTCGATGATCAGTTGATAGTCACCACGCGGCTCATAGAGAGACAGGCGAGCTTTAACTAATACTTGATTGCCGTTTTGAGGTCTAAAGGTGACTCGACGGTTATTGCCACGAAACATGGCGCACTTAACTTGAGCGCGAGAATCTTTAAGGGTGAGGTACCAGTGACCAGAGACAGGTGCAGAGAAGTTTGAGATTTCACCAACGAGCCACACTATTCCCATTTCGTTTTCTAATAGGAGACGAACCTCTGAGTTGAGGCGAGAAACAGTAAAGATGTTTGGATTAGTCATAGAAGCACTATCTTTCCTTGAAGGGAGGTCTTTCTTGGAATCTCACAGGGCGTGAGTATGGAAGATAGCGGCAATATAATACATATCAAGGGGGTAAATGCAAATTAAAAATACAAAAATGTGTAGCCAAGCGATTTCCCCGTGCGTATAATCCCTCCGCAATATCTAATCCAAAGTACTTCATTATGCGAAACGATGAAGTCGGATTTTTCTTTCTACTCCTCAATTGTGAGATATTGCAAATGCTAAGAATTGCCAAAGAAGCGCTGACATTCGATGACGTACTACTCGTGCCAGCTCACTCCACTGTTCTCCCAAACACAGCTGATCTTCGCACTCAGTTGACTAAAAACATTTCACTGAACATCCCTATGATTTCTGCGTCGATGGATACCGTGACGGAAGCTCGTCTGGCTATTGCACTCGCGCAAGAAGGTGGCATTGGCTTTATCCACAAGAACATGTCTATCGAGCAACAAGCTGAAATGGTTCGCCAGGTTAAAATTTACGAAGCAGGTGTGGTTTCTCACCCTGTAACAGTAAGCCCTGACGCAACGATTGCTGACGTTGTTGCCCTGACTGAGAAGCACGGTTTTGCTGGCTTCCCTGTAGTGACTGAAACAAACGAACTGGTTGGTATCATCACTGGCCGTGACGTTCGCTTCGTAACAGACTTGTCTAAGAAAGTTGACGTAGTAATGACGCCTAAATCGCGTCTAGCTTCTGTTAAAGAAGGTGCAACACGTGAAGAAGTGCAAGAGAAAATGCACGAAGCACGCGTTGAGAAAGTACTGGTAGTGAACGATGAGTTCCAACTAACTGGTATGATCACAGCAAAAGATTTCCATAAAGCAGAACGTAAGCCAAACGCATGTAAAGATGAGCGCGGCAGTCTACGTGTAGGTGCCGCTGTTGGCGCTGGCGCTGGTAACGAAGAGCGCGTTGCTGCTCTTGTTGAAGCTGGTGTAGACGTTCTACTTATCGACTCTTCACACGGTCACTCTGAAGGCGTACTTAACCGTATCCGCGAAACTCGCGCTGCATACCCAGATCTACAAATCATCGGTGGTAACGTAGCAACTGGCGCTGGCGCTCGTGCTCTTATCGAAGCAGGTGTAAGTGCAGTTAAAGTTGGTATCGGCCCTGGTTCTATCTGTACAACTCGTATCGTTACTGGTGTTGGTGTTCCTCAAGTAACAGCAATTGCAGACGCAGCGGAAGTTGCAAACGAATACGGTATTCCAGTAATCGCAGATGGCGGTATCCGCTTCTCTGGTGATATCTGTAAAGCTATCGTTGCTGGCGCATCTTGTGTGATGGTTGGTTCAATGTTCGCAGGTACTGAAGAAGCACCAGGTGAGGTTATCCTTTACAACGGTCGTTCTTACAAGTCTTACCGTGGTATGGGTTCTCTTGGCGCTATGTCTCAAGGTTCTTCTGACCGTTACTTCCAATCTGACAACGCTGCAGACAAGCTTGTTCCAGAAGGTATTGAAGGTCGTATCGCATACAAAGGTCGTCTAAAAGAGATCGTTCACCAACAAATGGGTGGTCTACGTTCAAGCATGGGCCTAACAGGTTCTGCGACGATTGAAGACATGCGTACTAAAGCTGAGTTTGTTCGTATCTCTGGTGCGGGCATGAAAGAATCTCACGTACACGATGTTCAAATCACTAAAGAAGCACCTAACTACCGTTTAGGTTAATAATACGTCCAAACGTTTGAATAATGTGCTGATTAAGTCGGCACATTATTTTATCTACTGTCTGTTTTGCTGAAAGCCTGATTTTCTCAAAACACGAGGTTAAAGATATCTAACGAAAACGTTTGCTTTATTTCTTGAAGAGTTAATCAGAGGTGAGTAAACTCGCCTCCGTTTGATCACATAGCCAATAAGACTGCTTAAAATGACTAAAAATATTCATGACCAACGTATTCTAATTCTAGACTTCGGTTCTCAATACACACAGCTAGTTGCTCGTCGTATTCGTGAGATCGGTGTTTACTGTGAACTTTGGAGCTGGGACGTAGACGAAGCGGATATTCGTGAATTCAATCCAGACGGTATCATCCTATCTGGTGGCCCTGAAAGTGTAACGGAAGAGAACTCTCCACGTGCACCTCAGTACGTGTTTGATTCAGGTGTTCCTGTATTTGGTATCTGCTACGGCATGCAAACTATGGCTGAGCAACTTGGCGGTAAAGTAGCAACGTCTACTGAGCGTGAGTTCGGCTACGCAGCGGTACAAGTGACTGGTGAATCAGCACTGTTCGCTGACCTTGAATCTACTCAAGATGTTTGGATGAGCCACGGTGATAAAGTGGTTGAGATCCCATCTGATTTCACAAAGATCGCTGAAACAGACACTTGCCCATACGCAGCAATGGCAAACGAAGAGAAGAAATACTTCGGTGTTCAATTCCACCCAGAAGTAACACACACTAAGAATGGCCTGAAAATGCTTGAGAACTTCGTTCTTAACGTTTGTGGTTGTGAAGGTCTGTGGACTTCAGCTTCAATCATTGAAGATGCAGTTGCACGTATTAAAGAGCAAGTAGGTGACGACGAAGTTATCCTTGGTCTTTCTGGTGGTGTTGATTCATCAGTAGTTGCAATGCTTGCTCACCGCGCTATCGGTGACAAACTAACGTGTGTATTCGTAGATAACGGTCTACTTCGTCTGAACGAAGCTGAGCAAGTTATGGATATGTTCGGCAACAAGTTTGGTCTAAACATCATCAAAGTAGACGCTGAAGATCGTTTCCTAGAAGCACTTAAAGGCGAAGCAGAACCAGAAGCTAAGCGTAAGATCATCGGTCACGTATTCGTAGATATCTTCGATGAAGAGTCTAAGAAACTGACAAATGCTAAGTGGCTTGCTCAGGGTACTATCTACCCAGACGTAATCGAGTCTGCTGCATCTAAGACTGGTAAAGCGCACGTAATCAAATCTCACCACAACGTTGGTGGCCTTCCTGATGATATGGAAATGGGCCTTGTTGAGCCTCTACGTGAGCTGTTTAAAGATGAAGTACGTAAGATCGGTCTAGAACTTGGTCTTCCATACAACATGCTTTACCGCCACCCATTCCCAGGTCCAGGTCTAGGTGTTCGTGTTCTTGGCGAAATCAAGAAAGAGTACTGTGATCTACTGCGTCGCGCAGATGCTATCTTCATTGAAGAGCTTCACGCTGCTGACCTATACCACAAAGTATCTCAAGCGTTCACGGTATTCCTACCAGTTCGCTCTGTTGGTGTTATGGGCGATGGCCGTAAGTACGATTGGGTTGTATCTCTACGTGCTGTAGAAACAATCGACTTCATGACTGCTCACTGGGCACACCTACCATACGACTTCCTAGGTAAGGTTTCTAACCGTATTATCAACGAAGTTGACGGCATTTCACGTGTTGTTTACGACATCTCTGGTAAGCCACCAGCAACAATCGAGTGGGAATAATCTCTTAGAGATTTAACTGCTATTTGATTTAGTTATTAAAAGCCTCGAACTCAGTTTGAACTGACCCCCAATAGTTGGACACCAATTATTGGGGGTCTTTTTATGTCCA